>NZ_CM001466.1:0-4849 GCF_000231055.2 Saccharomonospora azurea NA-128
ACCCGCCCCGTCGTCGACCTGGCCACGGTGGAGTCCACGGTGGACAAGGCCGCGGTGCGCTACGACCGGGACGGCGACCAGCACTACGACGTGGTGAGCGCGTTCATCAAGTCGATCCGCGGTTCCGACGTCGACGCCGCTCTGCACTACCTCGCGCGCATGATCGAGGCGGGGGAGGACCCGCGGTTCATCGCCCGCAGGCTCGTCGTGCACGCGAGCGAGGACATCGGGCTGGCCGACCCCACCGCGCTCCAGGCCGCCGTCGCCGCGGCGCAGGCCGTGCAGCTCATCGGCATGCCGGAGGGCCGGCTCCCGCTCGCGCAGGCGACCGTGCACCTCGCCACGGCACCGAAGTCCAACGCCGTGATCACCGCCGTCGACGCGGCGCTGGCCGACGTGCGCGCGGGTGGTGTGGGCATCGTGCCTCCGCATTTGCGGGACGGCCACTACTCGGGCGCGGCCGCGCTGGGCAACGCCCAGGGCTACCGGTACCCGCACAACGTGCCCGAGGGGGTGCTCCCCCAGCAGTACCCACCCGACGAGTTGGTGGGGAAGGACTACTACCGGCCGAGTCGCCACGGGGCGGAGCGCACGCTGTACGAACGCGTGCCCAAGCTCCGGCGCACGATACGGGGAGGCGGTCGGTAGCGGCTGACGACGCGCGGTAGCCTGACGGCCAATCCTGGTGGTCACACTATTCTTTCGAGGAGGGCACGTGTCGGCAGGGCAGATCGCCGCGTTGATCGCCGCAGGCGCCTTCGTGCTGCTGGTGTTGTTCCTGGTGATCGCGCTGGTCAAGCTCGGCCGCACGCTGGACGAGGCCACGATCGCGATCCGGAAGGCCCACGAGAACACCGACCCGATCCTCACCGGCGCCAACGAGACGATCACCCACGTGAACACGCAGCTGGAGCGCGTGGACGGCATCACGGCCAACGCCGCGTCCGTGTCCGGCAACGTCTCCGCCCTGTCGTCGGTGTTCACGGCCACACTCGGCGGCCCGCTGGTCAAGACGGCCGCGCTGTCCTACGGCATCAGCAAGGCGCTGCGTGCGCGGCGTCGCAAGGCCGAGGAAGGCAAGCACTCGCGCCGCGCGAAGAAGAAGGGCGGTAGGCGATGAAGCGACTGTTCTGGCTCGGTGTCGGCGTCGCCGCCGGAGTGAGCCTGGCCCGCAAGGCCGGTGAGACGGCTCGTCAGGCGACCCCCGCCGGGTTAGCCTCGAACCTGGGCGATGCGGTGCGGGAGCTTGCCGGTGCGATCGGCGCTTTCGGCGCCGACGTCCGGGCCGGAATGAGCGAGCGGGAGCAGGAGCTGAACGACATCGTGGAAAGCCGCTCGGGCCTGCCGCGGCCGACTCGACCGGGTTCGTCGTCGATCAGGGGAGAGCGGTCGCACGGCAGGCACGCGGCGGCCGAGCCTCGGACGCGGCGAGCGCGTCAGGCGGAGTTCTAGACGCCGCCACGCCGGTGGCAGCGAGAGCTTCGCCGCCTTCGTTCGCATCCACCCTGACCGCGCGCGCCCCGCGCCGGAGCATCACGCCAAGGACGACCAGTGGAAACTCACGAGATCAACAAGCGGTTCCTCGACTACTTCGCCAAGAACGACCACACCAGGGTGCCGAGCGCGTCGCTCATCCTGGACGACCCGACGCTGTTGTTCGTCAACGCGGGAATGGTCCAGTTCAAGCCGTACTTCCTCGGCGAGGTGTCGCCGCCCTACAAGCGGGCCACGAGCGTGCAGAAGTGCGTGCGCACCGGCGACATCGACGAGGTGGGCAAGACCACGCGCCACAACACGTTCTTCCAGATGGCGGGCAACTTCTCGTTCGGTGACTACTTCAAGCACGGGGCCATCGAACAGGCGTGGGAGTTGCTCACCAGCTCGCGCGACGCGGGCGGCTTCGGGTTCGATCCCGACCGGCTGTGGGCCACGGTGTACGAGCATGACGCCGAGGCCGCGGCGATCTGGCGTGACGTCGCGGGCCTGCCGTCGGAGCGCATCCAGTTCCGGGGCCCCGACGACAACTACTGGGACATGGGCGTGCCCGGTCCCTGCGGGCCGTGCTCGGAGATCTACTACGACCGCGGCCCCGAGTACGGTCGCGAGGGTGGTCCCGTGGTCGACGAGGACCGGTACCTCGAGATCTGGAACCTCGTCTTCATGCAGGAGATGCGCGGCGAGCTGAGCCCGAAGAAGGGCCACCCGCCCATCGGCGAGCTCCCGCAGAAGAACATCGACACCGGCATGGGCATCGAGCGCGTCGCCTACCTGCTGCAGGGTGTGGAGAACGTCTACGAGACCGACCTCGTGCGCCCGGTGATCAAGAAGGCCGAGGAGTTCTCCGGCCGCCGCTACGGCGCCGACCACGCCGACGACGTGCGGTTCCGCGTCATCGCCGACCACGCCCGCTCGGGCGTCATGCTGATCACCGACGGCGTCACGCCCGGCAACGAGGCCCGTGGCTACGTGCTGCGGCGTCTGCTGCGCCGCATCGTGCGTTCGATGCGGTTGCTCGGCGTGCACGAGCCGGTGCTGCCCGAGTTCGCCGCCGTGGTGCGCGACGCGATGTCGCCCTCCTACCCCGAGATCGCGCGCGAGTTCGAGCGCATCAGTGACGTCATGCGGGTCGAGGAGGAGACGTTCCTGTCCACGCTGACCAGCGGGTCGCGGATCTTCGATCTGGCCGCTCAGGAGACCAAGCGCTCGGGCGGGACGATCCTGGCCGGCGACAAGGCGTTCCAGCTGCACGACACCTACGGCTTCCCCATCGACCTGACGCTGGAGATGGCGTCCGAGCAGGGCCTCGCGGTGGACGAGGAGGGCTTCCGGACGCTCATGGAGCAGCAGCGGCAGCGGGCCAAGGCCGACGCCGCCGCGCGCAAGACCGGCCACGGCGACCTGTCGGTCTACCGGACCCTGCTGGACCAGCACGGCGAGACCCAGTTCGTGGGCTACACCGACCTGCAGGCGACGGCGCGGGTGCTGGGCCTGCTCGTGGACGGTCAGCCCGCTCGTACGGCGGGTGAGGGCACCAAGGCCGAGCTCGTGCTCGACCGCACCCCGTTCTACGCCGAGGGCGGTGGTCAGATCGCCGACACCGGCGCGCTGGTCGGCGAGGGTGTCGAGCTCAAGGTGCTGGACGTCCAGAAGACGGTGCCCGGGCTGTTCGTGCACCGCGTGGAGGTGGTCGCCGGCGAGGTGGGCGTCGACACGCGGCTCACCGCCTCGGTGGACGGCACCCGCCGGGAGTCCATCGCACGGTCGCACTCCGCGACCCACCTCGTGCACGCGGCCGTGCGCGGTGCCTACGGCAACCGGGCGGCGCAGGCCGGTTCCCTCAACACCCCCGGCCGGATGCGCTTCGACTTCACCACGCCGAAGTCGGTGTCGGCGGACGTGCTGACCGAGGTCGAGGAGGAGGTCAACGACTACCTCCAGACCAACGTCGAGGTCCAGGCCTACACGACCACCAAGGACAAGGCCCTCGAACTGGGCGCGGTCGCGTTGTTCGGTGAGAAGTACGGCGACAAGGTCCGGGTGGTCGACATGGGCGACTACTCGCGTGAGCTGTGCGGCGGCACGCACGTCGAGCGCATCGGCGAGCTCGGGTTGGTCAAGCTCGTCAGCGACGCGTCCGTGGGCTCGGGTGTCCACCGGGTCGAGGCACTCGTGGGGACCGACGCTCTGCGGCACGTCCGCAAGGAGCAGCTGCTGGTGTCGCAGCTCGCGGGCACGTTGAAGGTCCCGACCGACGAGCTGCCGTCGCGCATCGAGGACGTGCTCACCAGACTCCGCAACGCGGAGAAGGAGATCGAGCAACTGAAGCTGCGCGAGGTGCTGGGGTCGGCGGACACGCTGGCCGGTCGCGCGCAGGACGTGCGCGGGGTGTCCGTCGTCGCCGAGAAGCTCGACCACGCCATCGACGCGGGCGCGCTGCGGGCACTCACCGGCGAGGTGCGCAACCGCCTGGGGTCCCGTCCCGGCGTGGTCGCGCTGTTCTCGCCCTCGGGTGAGGGCAAGGTGAGCTTCGTGGTGGCGACCACGGCCGCGGCGCGCGATGCCGGACTGGCCGCGGGCAAGCTCGTGCCGTCCTTCGCCGAGCCGCTCGGCGGCCGTGGTGGCGGCAAGCCCGACATGGCACAGGGCGGAGGAACCCGTCCCGAGGGCGTCGAGCAGGCCATCGACGCGCTACGCGCGGCGGTGGCGGAGAGCCGGTGAACGACGTCGGACCCGACCGGCCCGGAGTGGACGATCCCGGGCCCGGTCGGCGCCTTGCCGTGGACGTCGGGTCGGTGCGGGTCGGTGTGGCGTTGAGCGATCCCTCGCCGATGCTCGCGACCCCACTCGTTACCCTGTCGCGTGATGTCGAGACCGACAGCGACCTCGACGAGTTGGTGCGACTCGTTGCCGAGTACGACGTGGTCGAGGTGATCGTGGGACTTCCGAGGACACTGGCCGACCGTCACGGCACCGCTGCCACCATCGCCGTGGAGTACGCACGGCGACTGGCGGAGCGGGTTGTTCCCGTCGCGGTCCGGCTGGCCGATGAAAGGCTGAGCACCGTGAGCGCGAGTCGCATGTTGTCGCAGCGGGGTGTGAAGGGACGCAAGCAGCGAGCCGTGGTGGATCAGGCCGCTGCCGTGGAGATTTTGCAAGGATGGCTTGACGGCCGCGCTGCCGCTGTCGCACGGGAGGCAGGACAGCAGTGAGCTCACCCAACGACGGTCCGGATCCTCGCCGACGGCGGTCCGGACCGCCACCGCCGCGGCACCAGCAGGGCGAGCAGCCGCCGCCACCACCGCAGGACCCCCCCACCCCGCGGACCGCGACACCAGGCTCCGCCGCCGCG
>NZ_CM001466.1:4949-40902 GCF_000231055.2 Saccharomonospora azurea NA-128
GAGCGGCCCCCGCGGCGTGCGGCGCCGGATCCCGACCGTCCTCCGCGGCGCGCGCTGCCGGATCCCGACCGCGCACCGCGCCATGCGACGGGCGAACACGAAGTTCCGCCGCGTCACCGACGCGAGCACGGGGACCTGCTCGACGACAGGCCGATGACGCCTCCACCACCGGCGCCACCGGCGGCACAGCCGCCGCCTCCGCCGCAGGCCGCACGGGCCCAGGGCAGGCCGCCGATGCGTCGACGCAGGCCGTCGCCCAACGACGGTGTCCCGCCGGACGACAATCCGACTCAGATCTTCGAGCTCGAGGAGCCCTACGACGATCTCTACGACGAGGAGATCGAGGGCGACTACGGCGATGACGACGATTACGGCTACGACGAGTACGACGGCTACGACGACGAGGCCGGTGACGGCGAGCGGGACGACGCCGCCCGCCGCGACCGCGACCGTGGTGGTCTCGACGAGGAGTTCGACGAGGACGGCTTCGCCTCCGACGACGACCGCGCGGAACCGGCATACCTCCCGGACGAGCGGGACGACGAGGAGGACGACACCCGGCGCGGAGGCCGCGGGCGGCGGATGCTGAAGTGGCTCGCCGCGCTCCTTCTGCTGGCGGTGCTGGGCGCGGGTGCGTTTTTCGGCGCGCGGGAGCTTCTGGGCTTCGGCTACGAGGATTACGAGGGCTCCGGTGAGCAAGACGTGCTCCTCCACGTGGAGCAGGGTGACGTCACCGGCGCCATCGCAGCCAAACTCGCCGAGCTCGACGTGGTGGCCAGCGCGGAGGCGTTCGTCAAGGCCGGCGAGGACGACAAGCGCGTCCTCGGTATCCAGCCGGGCTACTACCAGGTCAAGACCAAGATGTCGGGCGAGGCCGCCGTGCAGGCGCTCGTCGACGAGAAGTCGAGGGTCGGTCACGTCCAGATCAGGGCGGGCACCAAGCTCTTCGACGTCACGCAGCCCGACGACTCGGTGACGCCCGGTATCTTCACGCTGCTGGAGCAGGCGTCGTGTGTGCGGCTCAACGGCGAGGAGAAGTGCGTGTCGGCGGACGAACTGCGCGAGACCGCCGACACCGAGGACCTCGGCGAGCTCGGCGTGCCGGAGTGGGCGGTCGAGAAGGCGGAGCAGGCTCCGAAGGGCCGCAAACTCGAAGGTCTCATCGCCCCGGGCGTCTACGACGTGAAGCCCGGCGGCGAGGCCAAGGACCTGTTGTCGCAGGTGCTCACGGCCTCGGCGACGCGGATGGAGGCGGCGGGCCTGCCGGACAGCGCGGAGGCCTACGATCCGTACGAGACGCTGGTCATTGCCTCGATCATCGAGCTGGAGAGCGTCAAGACCGACTTCGAGAAGGTGTCGAGCGTCATCCACAACCGGCTCGAGATCGACATGCCGTTGCAGATGGACTCCACGGTGAACTACCCCTTGAAACGGCCGACCTTGACCACCAAGAGCAAGGAGCGGGACAAGACCACGCCGTGGAACACCTACGCGATGACCGGGCTGCCCGAGACACCCATCGGGTCACCGAGTCTGGAGGCCATCGAGGCGGCGTTGAAGCCGGCGGACACCGACTACGTGTACTTCGTGAAGTGCGAGGAGAACGGCCTGTCGTGCTTCAACGTGGACTACCAGGAGCACACGGCCGCCCGGGACGACGCGAGGGAACGTGGTGTCTACTGAGGCGCAGAGGTCCACTGTGGGCGGTCGTCGGGCGGGTGTCCTCGGTTCGCCGGTGCGGCACTCGCTCTCGCCGGTGCTGCACAACGCCGCGTACGCCGCACTCGGTCTCGACGACTGGAGCTACGACACGCACGAGGTCGACGAGGAGTCGTTGCCGGCATTCGTGCAGGCGCTCGGTGCCGAGTGGGTGGGGCTGTCGGTGACCATGCCCGGCAAGCGCGCGGCGTTGGCGGTGGCCGAGTCGGCGACACCGCGCGCGGTGGCCGTGGGAGCGGCGAACACGTTGGCGCGGCTTCCCTCGGGCGGGTGGAAGGCCGACTGCACCGATGTGGACGGTGTGGCGGGCGCGTTGCGTGCCGCGGGAGGATTCCGGGGCGGAGCCGGGCGTCCCGCGGCGATCCTGGGTGCCGGCGGCACGGCGGCGGCCGCCGTGGCGGCTCTCGAATCGCTCGGGCTCACGGAGGTCCGGCTCGTGGTGCGCGAGCCGGCTCGCGCCCAGGCCACGGTGGAGGCCGCGCGGCGCGTGGGAATCGACGTCGTCGTGCTGCGGTGGGCGGACACGGACTTCGCGGCACTCGCCGCGGAGGTGGAGGTGCTCGTCAACACCGTGCCGCCGGAGGCGGTGGCGCCGCACGCCGCCACCCTGGCCGCCGTGCCCTCCGTCCTCGACGTGATCTACCACCCGTGGCCGACGCCGCTGGCCGAGGCCGTGGCCGCGCGGGGCGGCCGGGTGGCGACCGGGCTGGACATGCTGCTGCACCAGGCCTTCGGGCAGGTCGAGCAGTTCACCGGACGTCCCGCTCCCCGCACGGTGATGCGGGACGCGCTCCGCGACGCGACCGAGCACGTCCTCCCGCTGCCACTGGACTGAACCGATCACCTCGGGTCCGGGACTCCTGCTGTTCACCCGCAGCCGATAGGGTGCCCGCAGCGAGTGGCCCTGGAGGTGCGATGCGAGGGAAGGTCGCGGTACTGGCAGCCGCGTTGGTGCTGTCGGGAACCGCCGGAGTGGCGTCGGCGACGCCGGACGTCCGGGAACCGGTCCGTGTCGCTACGTTCAACGCCTCGCTCAACCGCGCCGCCGAGGGCGAGTTGCTGGCCGATCTGTCCACAGGCGACGACGAGCAGGCCAGGGCCGTCGCCGAGGTGATCCAGCGCAGCAGGCCGGACGTGCTGCTGGTCAACGAGTTCGACTACGTGGAGGGCGGCGCGGCTGCCGACGCGTTCCGGCGGAACTACCTGGACGTCCCGCAGAACGGGGCTCGGCCCGTCCACTACCCGTACGCTTACACGGCGCCGGTCAACACGGGTGTGCCGACCGGACACGACCTCAACCGCGACGGCACGGTCGACGGCCCCGACGACGCCCACGGGTTCGGGCACTTCCCCGGCCAGTACGGGATGCTCGTCCTGTCGCGCTATCCGATCGACACCGAGCAGGTCCGGACGTTCCAGACGTTCCGCTGGAAGGACATGCCCGGCGCGCTGCTGCCGGACGACCCGGAGACGCCCGAGCCGGGTGACTGGTACTCGGCGGAGGTGCTCCGGACACTACGGCTGTCGTCGAAGTCGCACTGGGACGTGCCCGTCCAAGTGGGTCGGCGCACCGTCCACGTGCTGGCGGCGCACCCGACGCCGCCCTCGTTCGACGGGCCGGAGGATCGCAACGGCACACGTAACCACGACGAGATCCGGTTCTGGGCCGACTACGTCACGCCCGGCAAGGGGCGCTACATCTACGACGACGACGGTCGCCGGGGCGGGCTGCCCGCGGGGGAGCGTTTCGTCGTCGTGGGCGACTACAACGCCGACCCGTTCGACGGGGACAGCACCGACGACGCCGCGCGCACGCTGCTCGACGCCCCGCGGGTCCACGACACCCGGCCCGCCAGCGCGGGCGCCGTGGCTGCGAGCCTGCTGCAGGGCGGCGCCAACGGAGACCACCGCGGTCCCGCCCGGCTCGACACGGCGGACTTCTCCGACGACCAGCCGGGCAATCTCCGCGTCGACTACGTGCTGCCCTCGCGAGGTATGCGGGTGACCGGTGACGGGGTCTTCTGGCCGGTGCCGGGCAGCCGGCTCGACCACCTCAACGCCGCGTCCGACCACCACCTGGTGTGGGTGGACGTCCGACCCTGACGTCGGGCCCGGCCGATCCCCGCCGCCTCCGCGGGTTAGCGTGAGGGCATGCGGATCGCGATCCTCGACGACTATCAGAACGTCGCGTTGACCCTGGCCGACTGGGACTCCCTCGACGCCGAGGTCCGGGTGTTCACCGAACACATCGCCGACCAGGACGAACTGGTTCGCGCGCTGGCGGGTTTCGACGTCGTCGTGGCGATGCGGGAGCGCACACCGTTTCCCGCCGCCCTGCTGTCGAGGCTTCCCGACCTGCGGCTGCTCGTCACCACGGGGCAGCGCAACGCGTCCATCGACGTCGAGGCCGCGCGCAGGCAGGGGATCGTCGTCTGCGGCACCGGCTACCTGCCGCATCCGACCGTCGAACTGACGTGGGCGCTGATCCTCGCCGCCGCCCGGCACCTGCCCACCGAAGTGCAGGCGATGCGCGAGGGAGGCTGGCAGACCACGCTCGGCACCGGCTTGCGAGGCCGCACGCTGGGCTTGCTCGGTCTCGGCAGGTTGGGGTCGCAGGTCGCCCGGGTCGGGCAGGCCTTCGGCATGCGCACGATCGCGTGGAGCCAGAACCTGACCGCCGACCGCGCCGCCGAACACGACGTCACGGCCGTCTCGAAGAACGAGCTGTTCGCGAGCTCCGACGTCCTGTCCGTGCATCTCGTGCTCAGCAAGCGCACGCGGGGACTGGTCGGCGCGAAGGAACTCGCGGCGATGAAGTCCACCGCGCTGCTGGTGAACACCTCGCGGGCGCCGATCGTCGACACCGACGCCCTGCTGGAGGCGCTGCGGCAGGACACGATCGGCGGCGCCGCCCTGGACGTCTACGACGTCGAGCCGCTGCCTGCCGACCATCCCCTTCGCTCGATGCCGAACGTGGTGCTCACCCCGCACATCGGCTTCGTGACCCGCGAAACCTACGAGGTGTTCTACCGGGACGCCGTCGAGGACATCGCCGCGTTCCGACGCGGTGAACCGGTACGGGTGCTGGCGGGCTGACCGGGCTCAGTCGAGCTCGGCGAGGACGGCGTCGGCGAACTCGGGCCACACCTCGGCCGCCCACGGGCCGAACGGGCGGTCGGTGAGTGCGACACAGGCCACGCCGGCGTCGGGGTCGACCCAGAGGAACGTTCCGGCCTGTCCGAAGTGCCCGAAGGTCTTCGGTGAGTTGCGCCGACCGGTCCAGTGCGGGCTCTTGCCGGCGCGCAGCTCGAAACCGAGGCCCCAGTCGTTGGGCTTCTGGTGGCCGAACCCGGGCAGCACGCCGTTGAGCCCGGGGAAGGCGACCTGGGTCGCCATGTCGAGAGTGGACCGGTCGACGAGGCTCGGCGTCTGCAGTTCGGTGGCGAACCGGACGAGATCGTCGACCGACGATTCCGCGCCCGCGCCGGGGGAGCCCTTCAACACGGTGTCGCGCATTCCCAGCGGCTGGAACAGCGCCTCGTCCTGGTAGGTCTCGAACGCGATGCCGGTACGGTCGGTGAGCGCGTCGGCGAGCTGCTCGTACCCGGCACTGGAGTACAGGCGGCGCTGCCCGGGAGGGGCGAGCACCTTGTGTTCGTTGAACCCGAGCCCCGCCGTGTGGGCCAGCAGGTGGCGGATCGTGGACCCTTCCGGCCCCGCGGGCTCGTCGAGCTCCACGGCACCCTCCTCGATGGCGATGAGGGTGGTGTAGGCGGTGAAGAGCTTGGTCACCGACGCGAGAGCGAAAATGCGCGCGGTGTCGCCGTGGGTGCCGAGCAGGGTCCCGTCGGACCGGACGACTGCCACGGCCGCGTTGTCGACGGGCCACTGCTCGATCAACCGCACGCTGTCCATGGCACCACTCTAACGGGGACGTTCGCGCGCACCCGCGGACCCGCGTGCGCTGGAGACGGGCCCGGCACGTCACGCGGCCAGGTGCTGGGTGAACCACGTCCCGGCCAGGTCGGCGACCTGTTCCAACGCGCCGGGCTCCTCGAAGAGGTGGCCCGCCCCCGGCACGACCTCCAGTCGATGCGGTCCGGTCAGGCGGTGCGCGGCCTGCTGGTTGAGTCGCAGCACCTGCGTGTCGGCACCACCGACGATCAGCAGGGTGGGTGCGTCGACGTCGCCGAGCGCGTGACCGGCGAGGTCGGGCCGTCCGCCGCGCGACACGACCGCGCGGACGAGCTCCGGCCTGCGGGAGGCTGCGACCAGTGCCGCCGCCGCGCCGGTACTGGCCCCGAACAGTCCGATCGGCAGCGCACGGGTCGTGGCGTCGGCACTCAACCGGTCCACGGCCGTCACGAGGCGGTCGGCGAGCAGCCCGATGTCGAACCGGAGGGATCCGGTGGCGGCGTCGTGGCGCGCCTCGTCCTCGGAGAGCAGGTCGAAGAGCAGCGTGGCCAGGCGGCGGTCCTGGAAGCTGCGAGCCACCGCGACGTTGCGCGGGCTCCGGCGAGAACTGCCGGAGCCGTGGGCGAAGGCCACCACACCGATCGCGTCGGCGGGCGCGGTGAGGTCGCCCGACAGGGCCGTCGCGCCGGTCGCCACACCGAACGGGACCGTCATCCAGCACCCCGGGAGTACTCGTCGAGCAGCGCGACCACCTCGTCGTCGCTGGTCTGGGAGAAGTCGCCGTACCACTGGCCGACCGCCTGGAAGTGCGGCGGTTCCGACACGCACAACACCAGGTCGGCCTCGTCGCGGAGCGCGGAGGCCGCCTGCGGCGCACACACGGGGGAGGCGAACGCGAGTCTGCGCGGCCCTTCCCGCCGCAGCGCGCGGAGGGCGGCCGTGGCCGTCACGCCCGTGGCCAAGCCGTCGTCGATCACGATGACGTCCCGGCCCTCCAACCGTTCGGGCTCGCGCCCACCCTGGTAGACGTCGAGGCGGCGCAGCACCTCCTTGCGTTCGCGGGCGGCCGCGGCGTCGAGATCGGCTCCGTTCATGCCGAGGATGCGAACGCTCTGGTCGTCCACGACCACGGGGCCGTGGGCGGTCACCGCACCGATGCCGAACTCGGGTCGCCCGGGCGCACCGATCTTGCGGGCGACGAACACGTCCAGCGGCGCGCCGAGCTCCGCGGCGACCTCGGCGGCGACCGGCACCCCTCCTCGGGCGAGTCCCAGCACGACGGGGTCGACCCAGTCGTGCTCCCGCAACGCCGCGGCGAGAGCCCGGCCGGCCGCGCTGCGATCGGCGTACACGCGTGCGGCCGTGGTCCCGGTCGGCCGTGCCGTCGACGGCCCCTGGCGCCGGTGCCTCACCCCGGTTCACCCCGCCGCTTGCGGTGGATGACCCAGCCGAGGTCGATGAGGCTGCCGAACGCGATGAGACCCAACACGATCGTGCCCCACCAGGCGTCGTTGTACGCGAACAGGATCGCGCCGCCGACCGAGAGCACCACGGCCAGGGACGCGAGCACGATGCGCAGGGTCAGCGCGCTGTACGCCGGTGCCGCGCCGCCGAATCCGGCGGTCGGATCGTGGTAGTCGGGAAGGCCCCGCTCGTACTCCTCCCGGCTGCGGGGTTGGTGGCGGTGTGCTCGTGCCTGCATACGGATCGGGTACCCCGATCGGGCGGCACGCACACGTGGCCCGGACCCCGCCGAGCCGGGCCACGTGCGTGACACGGTGGTCAGCCGTCGAGATCGCTCGCGATGAGCTCGGCGATCGCGTCGACGGCCGCCTCGGCGCCCTCACCGTCGGCGGCGACGACGACCGTGTCACCGTGTGCCGCGCCGAGGGTCATCAGGTTGAGCACGCTCGAGGCCGCCACCGGAGTGCCGCCGTTCTTCGCGATGGTGACCGCCACCGGCTGTGCCGCCGCGGCCTTGGCGACCTGGGCGGCGGGCCTGGCGTGCAGCCCCACCTTGCTCGCCACCGTCACTGTGCGTTCGGGCACGTCGTCATCCCTTCGTCGAGTCGGTCGAATCGTCGGTCGTGGAGTTCGGTCGGTCGTCGTCCGCGCCCGTGGACGCGGTGGCGGGTTCGGCGGGCGTGCCCGACTCGGAGTCCGAACCGCTTTCGTCCTCCTCACGCCCGGGTGTGCGGAGGTTCCACTTGGTGATCACCCACCGGAACAGCAGGTAGTAGATCGCCGCGTAGACGAGGCCGATCGGGATGAGCAACCACGCCTTGCTGGCGGCCTCGGCCCCCGAGTTGAGGAGGAAGTCGATCCCACCCGCGGAGAACATGAACCCGAGGTGGATGTCGAGCGCGTTCACCAGCGCGAGCGAGATACCGGTGAGCACGGCGTGGATGAGGTACAGCGGCCACGCGACGTACATGAACGAGAACTCGATGGGCTCCGTGATGCCGGTGAGGAACGCCGTGAGCGCAGCGGTGATCATGATGCCGCCCACGACCTTCTTCTGGCTCGGGCGCGCGGTCTGCCAGATCGCCAGCGCGGCCGCGGGCAACGCGAACATGAAGATCGGGAAGAACCCGGTCATGAACGCACCGGCCTCGGGGTCGCCGGCGAAGAAGTTGTTGATGTCGCCGCCGTCGAAGATGAACCAGACCGGCACGTTGAGCAGCTGGTGCAGGCCGATGGGGATGAGCAACCGGTTCAGCACCCCGTAGACACCACCGCCGACGACGGCGTCACCGGTGGCCAGCTCGCCCAGGTTGTTGATCCCCGCGTCGATCACCGGGAACACGAGGCCGAACACCACACCCAGCACCACCAGGATGAGCGAGTTGATGATCGGCACGAAGCGGCGCCCACCGAAGAACGCCAGGTACGGCGGCAGCTTGATGCGGTAGAACCGCTGCCACACGACCGCGGTCACCAGACCGACCACCACACCGGACAGCACGCTGTACGGCCACTTGATCGGTGCGAGGTACCAGCCCGCCGTGGGTTCGAAGCCCTCCAGTTCCTCGATCGGCGCGAAGACCTGCACGACCTTGCTGAAGACGACGAAGCCGACCACGGCGGCCACGCCGGTGGAGCCGTCTCCCTTGCGCGCGAAGCCGACCGCGATGCCGACGGCGAACAGCAGCGGCAAGAAGTCGAACAGCCCGCCACCGGCGGCGGCGAAAACCTTCGCCACGTCGGCCGTGGCGTCCCAGCGGCCCAGCATGTCGTCCTGGCCGAGCCGCAGCAGCAGGCCCGCGGCGGGCAGGGTCGCGATGGGCAGCATGAGGCTGCGGCCGAAGCGTTGCAGCCCCGCGAGCTTCTTCCCCTTGCGTTTCTTCTTCGTGTCCGTGGTGGTGCTCACTGGTGTCCTTTCTGCGCATCTGTCGTGGTGTGGCAGCGCCGGAGAGTGTCGTTCGGACGGTGCTTGCCGTCGGTGCCGTCGGCGTTCAGGGCCACCGTGATCCGGTATCGGTCGCCCCGGTACCACGAGGTCGAGTCCTCGGCCGTCAGCCCGCCCGAGCCCGAGATCCGGTGGAGGACGAGCAGCGGTGCGCCGGGCCGCAGACTCAGCAGCCGGGCCTGTCCCGCGCGGGCGATCCCCGCCGTCACGGTCTGCCGGGCGGTGTCGAAGCGCACGCCGCGGTGGTGCGCGAGCTGGGCGTACAGCGACCCGGTCAGGTCGAGGTCGAGCAGCCCCGGCACGAGGTCCGGGTGGAACCAGCCGTCCTCGACGGCCAACGGGACGTCGTCGGCCAGCCGCAGGCGCCGGACGTGGGCGGCGGGTCGGCCGGGCGCGAGGTCGAGCACCCGTCGGGTGGCTTCCGGCGGTATCGCCGTCGAGGCGGACAGCACCCGGCTGCTCGCGCGAAACCCGCGCCGGCGCATGTCCGTGGTGAACGACAGGAGGTGGAGCGAGAGGTCGAGGCGCCGTGCGGTGGTGAACGTGCCTTTGCCGCGGACGCGGTGCAGCAGCCCTTCCGCCACGAGACCACCGACCGCGGTGCGGACGGTGAGCCGGGACACGCCGTAGCGATCGGCGAGCTCGCGTTCCGAGGGGATCGCCGCGCCCGGCGAGAGTTCGTGCTCCACCAGGTGGCGCAGGATGTTCCGGAGTTGCGTGTGCTTCGGCGTCGGCCCGTCGAGGATGCGGTCGGACCAGCCCCGCGGGATGCCGCGATCCCGGCCCATTCGCACCCCCGTACCTCGTCGTACTCGCCCCGGCGGTCCGGAATTGGTACGTTCCGGTCTAGACCACTGGGGCGATGGGGCAGAATGCTCCGCAGCCCACCCGGGTGTCAACCACCGTTACGCGTTTGTGGCTGGACAACGAAGGAGACCGCCATGGCCGACGACAGGCCCGAGAAGATCCTGGCTGCGCTCGGCGGCGCCGACAACGTCGTCGAGATCGAGGGATGCATCACCCGGCTGCGCTGTGAGCTGGAGGACGGCTCCGTCGTCGACGAGGCGGCGCTCAAGCAGCTCGGGGCGCACGGAGTGACGCGGATGGGCGACGTCGTGCAGGTCGTCGTGGGTCCCGAGGCCGACGCCATCGCCGAGGACATCCAGGACCTGTTGTGAGCCTGAGCGTGCAGAGCCCGGTGGCGGGCACGACGATTCCCCTCACCGACGTACCGGACCCGGTGTTCGCGCAGGCGATGGTGGGCCCCGGCGTCGCGGTGCGGCCGGACGGAGGGCAGGCGGACGCCGTGTCCCCGATCGACGGCACCGTGGCGACCCTGCACCCGCACGCGTTCGTCGTGGCCGCCGACGACGGCCGCGCCGTGCTCGTGCACCTCGGCATCGACACCGTGCAGCAGAAGGGCGAGGGCTTCACCCTGCACGTCGTCAAGGGCGAGGCGGTCCGTGCCGGTCAGCCCGTGATCGGCTGGAACCCCGACGCCGTGCAGGCCGCCGGGTACTCACCGGTGGTGCCCGTGGTGGCCCTGGACGCCGCCGCCGAGGCGCTCACGGGCATCCCCGGCGAGCGGACGGTCGCGGCGGGCGACCCGCTGTTCACCTGGGACGGCTGAGTCGCCGATCAGGCGGTGACGATGTCGTTGCCCTTGATCGCGACGCCGATCTCGGGCAGCGGCGCGTCGGCGGGGCCTCCCTTCACCGCGCCGGTGGCCGGGTCGAACGTCGAGTTGTGGCACGGACAGCGCAGCACAGGGGAGTCCTCCGGGACCACGGTGCAGCCCTGGTGCGTGCACACCGCGCTGAAGGCGGTCACCTCGTCCTTCGCCGTGCGCGTGACGATCGCCTTGCGGCCGTCGGGGGTGGTCACGGACATGCTCGACCCGACGCCCAGGTCGTCCAGGGAGGCGATCCGGGTGCCCTTCGGGACGCTGGTCTGCGGGGACTTCTCGCCGCCCGGCCCGCCCGAACAGGCTGCGAGTGCGGCTGTCCCCAGCGCTGCTCCGGCCACAGTGGCCCCGGTGGTGAGCACGGTGCGGCGAGAATGCGCCTGACCGGTCATGTGTCCTCCCGTTGTCGGGTCCGTTGCCGTCGGCTCCTCCGATGACGGTGTGAGGTCCCGATTATGCGCTGGTCGCCCGGCCTCTGGAGTCGGGGTTGTGCGAGCGAGACCGGGGCCACCGGGGACACGGACGTCCGAGAGAGCCCGCGGGGGACGCTCCGGACGCCCCAGCCGCTGCCTCGACGCCTCGCCTGACCGAGTGAAAACCGGGGCCTGCGGGAACCGAAGGGTCCCGTTCGCTCACCGCTGTGCTTGTCGGTGGGGGTGAGCCCGGACCACGCTGGCGGGCATGGACTGGGGGTTGCTCTCGATCGTCGTGGTGGGTGCCGGACTGGTGGTGGGGTGGGCGGCGAGTCGGCTGCTCGCGGCGGCCGCCGGCCCCGCGCCCGTACCGGCCGGACCGTGCGCCGTGGGAACCGGCGTGCTGTGGGGTGTGGGGTGCGTACTGGCCCAGCGTGGCGCTCTTCCGCCGTGGTGGGTGCCCGTGCCCCTGGCCGCGACGGCCTTCGCCGTTCCGCTCGCACTCGCCGACCTGCGTCACCGACGGCTTCCGGACGTGTTGACGCTGCCGTCGTACGTCCTCGGCGCCGTGGCCGTGGGTGCCGCCGCGCTCGGTGGTCCGGGGCCGCCGCTCGTGGCCACCGCCGTCGTCGGTGGCCTCGCGACGCTGGGGGCGCACGTGCTGCTCCACCGGCTGGCGCCCGCGTCCCTCGGCGCGGGTGACGTCAAGCTGTCGGGCAGTCTGGGTCTGCTCGCCGGCGCGGCGGGGTGGCCGACGCTCGTTGTGGTGATGGTGCTCGCCTCGGCGGTGACCGCGGTCCTCGCGGGGGCCGCGATCGTGCGGCGCGGTCTCAGGTGGCGGGACGGCGTTCCCCACGGGCCGGGGTTGCTCGCCGCCACATGTGTGGGAGTGCTCTTCCCCGGCGGGCTCCCGTCGGTGGGCAGCTGACGCGGCATTTTCGGCGCGTGACAACATGGGCACTGTGTTGCGTTGGATAACCGCTGGTGAATCGCACGGTCCGGCCCTCACCGCCATCCTCGAGGGCATGGTGGCGGGCGTGGAGATCACGACCGACGAGCTGAGCACCCAGCTCGCTCGACGTCGCCTCGGCTTCGGCCGCAGCCCTCGCATGGGATTCGAGGCCGACCGCGTGGAGTTCCTCGGCGGTGTCCGGCACGGGCTCACTCAGGGCGGACCGATCGCGGTGAAGATCGACAACACCGAGTGGCCCAAGTGGGAGAAGGTCATGGCGGCCGACCCGGTCGACGCCGCGGAGCTGGAGGGGCTGGCTCGTAACGAGCCGCTCACGCGGCCCCGGCCCGGCCACGCCGACCTGCCCGGCATGCTCAAGTACGGCTTCGACGAGGCACGTCCCGTCCTGGAACGGGCGAGCGCGCGGGAGACCGCGTCGCGGACGGCGCTCGGCACCGTCGCGCGGGCGTTCCTGCGGCAGCTCCTGGAGGTCGAGATCGTGAGCCACGTCGTGTCGATCGGCCGCGCGGAGGCCCCCGAGGGGCCGCTGCCCGGACCTGCCGACCTCGCCGCGATCGACGAGAGCCCGGTGCGCGCGTTCGGGCAGGAGGCCACCGACGCGATGATCGACGAGGTGGACCAGGTCAAGAAGGCGGGCGACACCGTGGGCGGGGTCGTCGAGGTCATCGCCTACGGACTGCCTCCCGGCCTCGGCTCGCACGTGCACTGGGACCGTCGCCTCGACGCCCGGCTCGCCGGTGCGCTGATGGGCGTGCAGGCCATGAAGGGAGTCGAGGTCGGCGACGGCTTCACCACGGCGCGGCGGTGGGGCAGCGCGGCGCACGACGAGATCGACGCGGGCGGCGCCTACGGCGTCAGCCGCCGGAGCAACCGGGCAGGCGGGCTCGAAGGCGGCATGACCAACGGCGAGCCCCTGCGCGTGCGGGTGGCGATGAAGCCCATCTCGACCGTCCCACGTGCACTGTCCACAGTCGATGTGACCACGGGAGAGGCGGCCGTCGCCATCCACCAGCGCTCGGACGTGTGTGCCGTGCCCAGGGCGGGCGTGGTGCTGGAGTCGATGGTCGCGCTCGTGCTCGCCGACGCGGCGCTCGAGAAGTTCGGTGGCGACTCGCTGTCCGAGTCGAAGCGGAACGTCGCCTCGTACCAGGAGAGCATCCGCGAGTTCTGGGAGCAGCCGCAGCGGTGAGCGACGTGACGGGAGAAGGCCTGATCGTCGTGGTCGGCCCGCCCGGGTCGGGCAAGACCACGGTGGGACGACAGCTGGCCGAGCACCTCGGTGTCGAGTTCCACGACGCGGACGCCGACATCGAGCGCGAACAGAACCGCACCATCTCCGACATCTTCGCCGCCGACGGCGAGGCCGCGTTCCGCGCGATCGAGGAGGAGACGATCGAGCGGGGCCTGCGCGACTACGCGGGCGTGTACGCGCTCGGCGGCGGCGCCGTGCTCTCCGAGCGCACCAGGACTCGCCTGGCCGACCACACCGTGGTCTTCCTGAACGTGGGGATGGCCGAGGGAGTGCGGCGCACCGGCCTGTCGAGCGCCCGCCCTCTGCTCGCCGGGGTCAACCCCCGGGCCACCTACAAGGCGTTGTTGGACGCCCGGCTTCCGATCTACCGGTCGGTGGCGACGATGGAGATCGACACCAACGGCCGCACACCCGGCGACGTCGTCACGGAGCTGGCAGCCGTTCTGGCCGCGCGTGAAGCGACGCAGTGAGGAGAGACCGATGACCGACCCCGTCCGTATCGCGGTGCGGGCCGCGCAGCCGTACGACGTCGTCGTGGGGCGGGGCCTGCTGGGCGACCTCACCGAGACGGTGCGCGACGCGTCCAGAGTCGCGATCATCCACCCGCCCACGCTCACCACCACGGCTGAGGCCGTCCGGGAGGAGCTGGCCGCAGCCGGACTCGACGCCCACCGGGTCGAGATCCCGGACGCCGAGGACGGCAAGGCGCTGTCCGTGGCGGACTTCTGCTGGGAGGTCCTGGGCCGCATCGGTCTCGACCGCCGAGGCGTCGTGGTGGGCCTGGGCGGCGGCGCCGTCACCGACCTCGCCGGCTTCGTGGCCGGCACCTGGATGCGTGGCGTGCGACTGGTGAACGTGCCCACCACCCTGCTGGGCATGGTGGACGCGGCGGTGGGCGGCAAGACCGGCATCAACACCGACGCGGGCAAGAACCTCGTGGGCGTGTTCCACGAGCCGTCGGCCGTGCTGGTGGACCTCGCCACGTTGGAGACGTTGCCGCGCAACGAACTCGTCGCGGGCATGGCCGAGGTGGTGAAGGCCGGCTTCATCGCCGACCCCCGGATCCTCGACCTGATCGAGGAGGACCCGGCCGCCGCCGTCGAGCCGACGGGCGACACGATCGCCGAACTCGTGCAGCGATCGATCCGGGTGAAGGCCGACGTCGTCTCGGCGGACCTCCGGGAGAGCGACCTGCGCGAGATCCTCAACTACGGTCACACGCTCGGCCACGCCATCGAACGCCGCGAGCGGTACCGGTGGAGGCACGGCGCCGCCGTGAGCGTGGGGCTTGTGTTCGCCGCCGAACTCGCCCGGCTCGCGGGACGGCTCGACGACGCGACCGCGGACCGGCACACCTCCGTGCTGCGCTCGCTCGGTCTGCCCACGAGCTACGATCCCGACGCGCTGCCCCAGCTCATCGAGACGATGCACTCGGACAAGAAGACCCGCTCGGGCACGCTGCGGTTCGTCGTCCTCGACGGTCTCGCCAAGCCGAGCAGGCTGGAGGGACCCGACCCGGCGCTGCTCGCGGGCGCGTACTCCGTGGTCGCGGGCGGGACGACCGACGGGGGAGTGCTGCTGTGATCGTCCACGTGCTCAACGGCCCGAACCTGGGCCGGCTGGGTACCCGGGAACCGGCGGTCTACGGCTCCACGACCTACGCCGACCTCGTGCGGCTCTGCGCCGACACCGGTGCGGAACTGGGCCTCGACGTGACGGTGCGCCAGACCGACCACGAGGGCGAACTCGTGGGCTGGCTGCACGAGGCCGCCGACCTGGCGGCGCCGGTGATCCTCAACGCCGGAGCGTGGACGCACTACTCGATCGCGGTGCGCGACGCCGCCGCGCAGCTGCGGGCGCCGTGGCTCGAACTGCACATCAGCAACGTGCACGCCCGCGAGTCGTTCCGGCACCACAGCGTCCTGTCGGACATCGCCACCGGAGTGATCGCCGGGCTCGGAGTGGACGGCTACCGCCTGGCGCTGCGCTGGATCGCCGACAACGCTCGCTGACGCGTCGATCACGATCTCTAGACTGGGGGCACGCCGCCGGTCCGCGGTGCAGGGGGAAATGGGAGGTTCGGCGGTTCACCATGCGCACTCGCCGTCATCGGAGGACTGTTCGCCGGTCCGGACGGGCCGCGGCACTCGCGCTCGTCGCGGCGTTCGTCGCGTCCTGCACGGCGGGTGAGGCGGCTCCCCGCGGGGATCACGCGGCGACGGCACCCGGCCGCGACGGCCCGCAGGGACAGGGGGCTCCCGCCCCGCCACCCGAGCCGGTCGCCCTGGCCGTCGACGGTCAGCGCGGCGGCGAACACGTGGTGGCGAGCGGCGGAGCCGACGCCGTGTACAACTACGGCCCCACCCTGCTCGTCGACGGTGGCACCGTGCGGATGTGGTGGTGCAGCCAGTACGGCAGCGCCCCGCCCGCGGGCGACGACATCCTCTACGCGGAAGCGGACTCGCCCTCGGGGCCGTTCGCCGGTCCGGGCGGTGGGAGCGTCCCGGCGGTGTTCTCCGGGAACCCGGGCGCCTTCGACGCGATGCACACCTGCGACCCGTCGGTCCTGCGGGTGGGCGGGACGTACTACATGTACTACACGGGAGCCGCCGGCGACCACGCTCACCGCAACGCCATCGGCGTCGCCACCAGCCAGGACGGGATGCACTGGAAGCGCGTGACGGACGGCCCGATCGTCACGCAGGCCGGGGACACGATCCGCGACAACACCTACGGCGCGGGCCAACCCGCGGCGGTGTTCCTCGACGGCTGGTTCTACCTGATGTTCACCGACACGACGGGGCAGGCCGCGGGCTGGAACGGGGCCGGGCAGTTCGTCCTGCGGTCGCGTGATCCGCTGTTCTCGGCGGGTGTCGAGGCGCTGGGACCGGACGGCTTCACCGCGGTGGAGTCGACCGCCGCACCACGGACGCGTTCCGTCGTGGACGCCTTCAGCGCCGACCTCATGTGGGTCGACGCGTTGGACGCCTTCGCCATCGCCCATCAGACGGGCGACGGCACCAGGCTGACCTTCTGGAACCGGGACTTCACCGCCCAGCCCTATCACCCGGTGGTCATCCCGACGCAGTGGGAGGAAGGGCCCGGCCTGGTGCGGCAGCCCGACGGCCACGCGCCGACCTCGACGAAGGACGTGTGCGGGCGGGTGCCGTTCGACGTCGTGCACGCCACGGTGATCGGTGGAGCCGACGCTCCGACGGATCTGCGGCATTACGGGATCGACGTCCACGGCGTCGACGGCTGCGGCAGCCCGGGACGTGCGCTGGCGGTGCTCGACGGCGTCGCCCTGCCGTCGCCGGTCCGCACGATGGACCTGGTGGTGGGTGGTCACGTCGTTCGCGTCGACCGGCGTTCGGTGGCCACCACGCTCGCCCGGCACGTGCTCGACGAGCGGGTTCCCGCGCTGGACGCGGTGCCCGTGGCCGCGCGGCTGGAGGCCGGGGCGACCGCGGTGAGCGCGGAAGGCCGGGGTACCGGGTTCGTGCTGGACGGCACGGTGTGGCCGGTGTCGTCGGCCGAGGCGCTGGAGGCCAACGACTCGCCGGTCGAGTCCATCGGTGCCGAGCAGTGGGACGCCTACCCGAAGGGGCCGGCGCTGGGCTAGTGCGCGGGCTCGGCCTCGCGGCGGGGACGCGGAGACGGCTTGCGTGGCGTGTCCTCGGTGTCCTCGGTGTCGTCGCTGGTGCCGCGGTAGCGGGTCCCGAGCCTCCCGCCCACCAGCAGACCGAGTCCGGCAGGAACGAGGACGAGCAACGCGGTGAAGGCCGCGCCTCCCGTCAGCGCGGACGCGAGCGCGCTCACCCCCGTGCGGTCGACGAGGACGGCTCTGCCGACGACGGTGAGCACACCCGCGCCCACTCCCGCCACCAGGGCGGCGATGAACCAGGTGCGACCCGCGTCGGCGAGGCCCGTCCAGGCGTCGATGGCGCTCCACAACGCCACGGTGCCCACGAGCAACGCCAGGGCGATCACGGTGACGAAGGTGCGGTCGGTCGGCTGGAACACGGCGAACTTCGCGGTGGCGACGGCGGCAGCGGCATGCAGGAGGGCCATGCCGAGTCCGCGGGGAATCCAGGACGGCATCTGCGTCACTGTACTGATCAGGTGTCGTCCCGGGAACGCTTCCGCCCGTGATCGTGACGGGTTCTCGTCCGGCATAGACTGGCTCGGTGCCCGAGATCCACGCCATGCGACGCCAGGCTCTGCGGCAGCGTTTCGCCGACGCCGAGCTCGACGCTCTGCTCGTCACCGACCTGCGCAACATCCGCTATCTGACCGGCTTCACGGGGTCGAACGCGGCCCTGCTCGTGCACGGCGACGGCGACGAGCGCTCCGTGTTCTGCACCGACGGCCGGTACACCACCCAGGCCGAGGCCCAGGTGCCCGATCTGCGCCGGGTCATCGCGCGGCCGAGCGCGGTGGCGCTGGTCGAGAACGCGGCCGAGGGGCTGTCCCGGGGCGCGGTGCTCGGCTTCGAGAGCCAGCACGTGAGCGTGGAGCAGCACGCCACGTTCGTGGACGCGGGGCAGAACCTGGTCCTGTCCCGGGCGCCCGGGCTGGTGGAGCAGCTGCGCGCGGTGAAGGACGACACCGAGATCGCGGCGTTGCGGGCGGCGTGCGCCGCGGCCGATCGGGCGCTGGCGGACCTGCTGGAGCACGGTGGGTTGCGCGCGGGCCGCACCGAACGCGAGGTGGCCCGCGACCTGGAGAACCGCATGGCCGACCATGGCGCGGAGGCCGTGGCCTTCCCGTCCATCGTCGCCGCGGGCGCCAACTCGGCCATCCCGCACCACCGGCCCACCGACGCGGTGCTGACGGTGGGCGACTTCGTGAAGCTCGACTTCGGTGCGGTGGTCGACGGGTACCACTCCGACATGACCCGCACGCTCGTGCTCGGTGAGCCGGCGCAGTGGCAGCGCGACCTCTACGCACTCGTCGCCGCGGCGCAGGCCGCGGGCACGGCCGCCGTCCTTCCCGGGCGGGAGGTGTCCGACGTGGACGCGGCGGCCCGGAGTGTCATCGCCGACGCGGGCCACGGCGAGCGGTTCACCCATGGTCTCGGTCACGGCGTGGGGCTGGATGTGCACGAGGCACCGAGCCTGGCCAAGACGGGCGTCGGTACACTGTCGGCCTGCATGGCGGTCACCGTGGAGCCGGGGGTGTACCTGGCGGGGCGCGGTGGCGTCCGCATCGAGGACACGCTCGTCGTGCGGGAGGGCACTCCAGAGCTCCTCACCATGAGCACCAAGGAACTCGTGGTCGCCTAGTGGCGGCCCCACCCGACACAGGAGAACGCACACTCGTGGCCACCACCAACGACCTCAAGAACGGCATGGTCCTCGTCCTGGACGGCCAGTTGTGGTCTGTCGTCAACTTCCAGCACGTGAAGCCCGGCAAGGGCGGCGCCTTCGTCCGCACGACGTTGAAGCACGTCGTCAGCGGCAAGGTGGTGGACAGGACGTTCAACGCGGGCACGAAGGTGGAGACCGCGACGGTCGACCGCCGGGACATGACCTACCTGTACAACGACGGCACGGACTACGTGTTCATGGACGCGGAGACGTACGAGCAGCTGGAGCTTCCGGCCGACCTCGTGGGCGACTCCGCCGCCTTCCTGCTGGAGAACACCGAGGTCCAGGTGGGCGTGCACGAGGGCACTCCGCTGTACGTCGAGCTGCCGACGTCGGTCGAGCTGACGATCGAGCACACCGACCCGGGCCTCCAGGGCGACCGCTCCACCGGCGGCACGAAGCCCGCGAGGCTGGAGACCGGCGCCGAGATCCAGGTGCCGTTGTTCCTCAGCACCGGCGAGAAGGTCAAGGTCGACACCCGCGACGGCCGTTACCTCGGCCGCGCCTGAGCTGCGGACGGCGACGACCACGGTGAACGACGAGTCCACACCCACCCGCCCCGCTCGGCGAGGGGGCATCTCCCGCCGGGCCTCCCGGCGACGCGCGGTGGAGCTGCTGTACGAAGCGGCCCAGCGCGACGCCGACCCGGTGACGCTGCTGTCGGAACGCGTCGGGTCGGTCCACGCCGATCCCGTCAGCGACTACACGATCACACTGGTCGAGGGCGTCGCCGAGCACCGTGAGCGCATCGACGAGGTGCTCGCGGAACACGCGCAGGGTTGGTCGTTGAAGCGCATGCCGCCCGTCGACCTCGCCGTGCTGAGGGTCGGCCTGTACGAGCTGCTGTGGCGCGAGGACGTTCCCGACCCGGTGGCGATCGACGAGGCCGTGGGTATCGCCAAGGAGTTGTCGACCGACGACTCCCCGCGGTTCGTCAACGGTGTGCTGGGGCGGATCGGCACGATCGCCGATCGTCTGCGCGCGGTCCTCTGACGTCCGTCTCCCGCGCACCCGGGAGACCGGGCACGGTTGTGGGACGGGACGCCGAGGACCGCGCGAAACGAAGTCGGAAGCGACGGGTCGCGGTCCGTCGCGGGGAAACGTGCGGAATTCCTCGCGACGGCCGAGCCGTCACTCCTCGCGACGGCTGAGCCGTCACTCCTCGCGACGGCTGAGCCGTCACTCCTCGCGACGGCTGAGCCGTCACTCCTCGGTCGACGGCCGGGCTTCCGGGGGCAGCACACCCCAGTCGATGAGCTGCTCGGTCAGCTCGCCCGGGGTCATGTCGTAGATGATCGCCAGCGACCGCAGGTCCTCGGTGCGGATCGAGAGCACCTTGCCGTTGTAGTCGCCGCGCTGGCTCTGGATGGTCGCGGCGTAGCGCGCGAGCGGCCCGACTTTCTCCGCTGGAAGCTGCTGCAGCCTCTCCAGATTGATCACGATCTTGGTGGCGGGTTCGGCGCCGGACGGCACCCTGCCCTCGGGCAGCAACTCGACCACCGGAACCCCGTAGAAGTCGGCGAGCTCGGCCAGCTTCTGCACGGTCACCGCGCGGTCGCCTCGCTCGTAGGAGCCGACGACGACCGCCTTCCAGCGGCCACCCGACTTCTGCTCGACCCCGTGCAGGGACAGACCCTGTTGCTGGCGGATACCGCGGAGCTTGGCCCCGAGCGCCTTGGCGTAATCGCCCATGTGGTGGTTCTCCGTTTCCTCGCCCCGATGCGGCCACCGCTGACCGACAGGGAACACTTCTCCCGAATACTCAGAGTAATGGTTACGCCTTGTCGTCACCAGGTCAAGCAGATCATCGCCGCCTGGGGTTACTCACCGAGACAGACCACCCGTAAGGGCGAGGTCACTAACCTGCTACCGTCGACGAGGTTCACCAGCGGAACCAGCGAAAAGACATCCTTTAAGGACCCGTCCAGCGAGGCGGGGAAGGAGACCTTCCGTGGCGTCACGTTCACGTGGCGCGACCGGATCGGCTGCTGAGCGGGAGCTGCTCTCGGCCGGAGACGTCGCGCGCACCATCGCCCGAATGGCCCATCAGGTCATCGAGAAAACCGCGCTGGGTGCAGAGGACATGCCTCCACCCGTGTTGCTCGGGATCCCGACCAGGGGAGCGCCTCTGGCCGCTCGACTGGCCTCGAAAATCACCGAATTCTCCGGCGTGACGGTGCCCACGGGCACGCTCGACGTCACCCTCTACCGCGACGATCTCCGTCGGAAACCGACGCGCCCGCTCGCGCAGACCCAGGTTCCCGGCAGCGGTGTCGACGACCGCATCGTCGTTCTGGTCGACGACGTCCTCTACTCGGGCCGCACCATCAGGGCCGCGCTCGACGCGTTGCGCGATCACGGCAGGCCGAAGGCCGTCCAACTCGCGGTCCTGGTCGACCGCGGACACCGGGAACTGCCCATCCGCGCCGACTACGTGGGCAAGAACGTCCCGACCTCGCGCTCGGAGGACGTCTCCGTGCTGCTCGAAGAGGCGGACGGCCGCGACGCGGTGCTGTTGGGGGCACGATGAAACACCTGCTGTCCACCGACGGTCTCGACGCCGACTCGATCACGGCGGTGCTGGACACGGCCGACGAGTTGAAGCGCACCCTGCTGGGCAGGGAGGTCCGCAAGCTGCCGACCCTGCGTGGGCGCACCGTCGTCACGCTGTTCTACGAGAACTCGACCCGCACCCGCGTGTCGTTCGAGATCGCGGGCAAGTGGATGAGCGCGGACGTGATCAACGTGTCGGCGAGCTCGTCCTCCGTGGGCAAGGGAGAGTCGCTGCGCGACACGGCGTTGACGCTGGCCGCTGCGGGCGCCGACTGCGTGATCGTGCGCCACCCGGCGTCCGGTGCGGCACATCGGCTGGCCCACTGGTTGAGCGAGGCGGGCACCAGCGTGGTCAACGCCGGTGACGGGACGCACGAGCATCCGACTCAGGCGCTGCTCGACGCGGCGACCCTGCGGGAACGGCTCGGTGACCTCGCGGGTCGTCGGGTGACGATCGTGGGTGACGTGCTGCACAGCAGGGTCGCCCGGTCCAACGTGCATCTGTTGTCGACGCTCGGCGCACAGGTGACGCTCGTCGCGCCGCCGACCCTGCTGCCGGTCGGGGTGGAGTCGTGGCCGGTGACCGTGTCCCACGATCTGGATTCCGCGCTTCCCGCCGCCGACGCGGTCATGATGCTGCGGGTGCAGGCGGAGCGCATGCACGGAGGTTTCTTCCCGACGACGCGCGAGTACTCGGTCGCGTACGGGCTGAACGAGACGCGCGCGCGGCTGTTGCCCGAGCACGCCGTGGTGCTGCATCCGGGGCCCATGTTGCGCGGGATGGAGATCGCGTCGGCGGTGGCGGACGCGCCGAGCGCGGCGATCACGGAACAGGTGCGCAACGGCGTGCACGTGAGGATGGCGGTGTTGTATCACCTGCTGGCGGCGGCGGGAGACGGAGGCGACCGTGACTGAGGATTCTGGCCAGTTGCGGGCGCCGACCGGGTGCGGGTGTCCCGCAGGGAACGGAGGCGACCGTGACTGAGGATTCTGGCCAGTTGCGGGCGCCGACCGGGTTGGGCCCCCGCTGCGGCACGCTGTGCGGCCGCAGTAGGGGAGGGTGTCCCGCAGGGAACGGAGGCGACCGTGACTGAGGATCGGGCCGGCAGCGTGCTGCTGCGGCAGGTGCGGCTGTATGGCGAGGGCGAGCCGGTCGACGTCCTCGTCGCGGATGGCGTCATCGCCGAGATCGGGCGGATCGACCCGCCGTCCGGCGCCGAGGTGATCGAGGGTGAGGGGCAGGTTCTGCTGCCCGGCTTCGTCGACCTGCACACGCACTTGCGTGAACCGGGCCGCGAGGACACCGAGACGATCGACACCGGTTCCGCCGCGGCGGCGTTGGGTGGTTACACGGCCGTGTTCGCCATGGCCAACACCGACCCGGTGGCCGACAACGCGGTGGTGACCGACCACGTGTGGCGCCGGGGCCGGGAGGTCGGTCTCGTGGACGTGCATCCCGTGGGTGCGGTCACCGTGGGACTGGCGGGCGAGCGCCTCGCCGAGATGGGCACCATGGCGAACTCCGCCGCGGGGGTGCGGATGTTCTCCGACGACGGGCACTGCGTCGCGGACCCGCTGCTGATGCGGAGGGCGTTGGAGTACTCGACGGCGCTCGGTGTGGTGGTGGCCCAGCACGCCGAGGAGCCGCGGCTCACGGTCGGCGCGCAGGCGCACGAGGGTGAGCGGGCCGCGCGCCTCGGGTACGCGGGCTGGCCGGCGTCGGCGGAGGAGTCGATCGTTGCCAGGGACTGCGTGCTGGCTCGGCACGCGCGGGCCCGGCTGCACGTGTGCCACGTGTCGGCGGCGGGCACCGTGGACGTGCTGCGGTGGGCGAAGGAGCAGGGGACCGAGGTGTCGGCCGAGGTCACGCCCCACCACCTGTTCCTGACCGACGAGCGGCTCGCGACGTTCGACCCGGTGAACAAGGTCAACCCGCCGCTGCGCGCCGAGGCCGACGCGGAGCGGATGCGGCAGGCTCTCGCCGACGGGGTGATCGACTGCGTCGCCACCGACCACGCGCCACACGCCCCGCAGGACAAGGACACCGAGTGGTCGGCCGCGCGGCCGGGCATGTTGGGCCTGCAGACCGCGCTGTCGGTGGTCGTGGAGACGATGGTTCGTCCCGGCCTGCTCGACTGGCGCGGGGTGGCGCGCGTGATGAGCGAGCGGCCCGCCGAGATCGTCGGCCTGCCGGATCAGGGCAGGCCGCTGGCCGTGGGCGAACCCGCCAACGTGGTCCTGGTGGACGAGAAGGCGGAGTGGACGGTTCGCGGAGCCGAACTGGCGAGCCGGGCGACCAACACGCCGTACGAAGGGCTGCGGCTGCCTGCCGTGGTGAGCGCCACGCTGCTGCGCGGGCGTGTGACGTCGCGCGAAGGGAAGATTGTGTAATGGACCGGCTCTTGCTGACACTGCTGTGCTTCGCGTTCTTCGCTCTCTGCCTCTACGGCATGTGGCGCGGGTGGCGACGAAAGGCTCGCGCCCAGAGCGTGCTGGTCCCGCCGTTCCCCGCCGTGCCCGCCGATCCGGGCGAGGTGCTGTTGGAGACACGGGGGCAGTACGTCAGCACGACGGTGTCGGGGCACTGGCAGGAACGCATCGTCACCCGGGGCGCGGGTATGCGCGGCCCGGCGGTGCTGCGCCTGTACGACGACGGGGTCGAGGTGGACCGCGCCGGTGCTCCGAGCTTCTGGATCCCGCGTGACAGCGTCGTCCGCGTCGGTACGGCCAAAGGAATGGCGGGCAAGGTCATGGGCACGGAGAGCCTGTTGGTGGTCACGTGGCGCCTTGGGGACGTCGAGCTCGACACCGGACTGCGCGGTGACGACCTTTCCGTCTACCCGCAGTGGATCGAGCAGGTCAAGGGAGGTGCCCAGGTATGACCGGCACGCACAACGCCGCCGCACTCGTGCTGGAGGACGGGCGGATTTTCAGAGGGACTGCCTACGGCGCGCGCGGGCGCACGCTGGGTGAGGCGGTCTTCTGCACCGGGATGACCGGGTACCAGGAGACGCTCACCGACCCCTCGTACCACCGGCAGATCGTCGTGCAGACGGCACCGCACATCGGCAACACCGGCTGGAACGACGAGGACGACGAGTCGCAGCGCATCTGGGTCGCCGGGTACGTCGTGCGCGACCCGGCGCGTGTGCCGTCGAGCTGGCGGGCGACGCGTTCGCTGGACAGCGTCCTCGTCGAGCAGGGCGTGGTGGGTATCGCCGAGATCGACACCCGCACCCTGACCCGGCACCTGCGGGAGCACGGCTCCATGCGGGCGGGCGTGTTCTCCGGCGATGCGCTGGTCGGCGACGACGACATGGTGGCGCAGGTGCTCGCGAGCCCGAAGATGAAGGGCGCGGACCTCGCCCGCGAGGTGACCACCTCGAAGCCCTACGTGGTGCCCGCCATCGGCGAGACCCGGTTCCGGGTCGCGGCGCTGGACCTCGGCATCAAGGCGAACACGCCGCGGCAGCTCGTGCGGCGCGGTGTCGAACTGCACGTGCTGCCCGCGGGCAGCGGCATCGACGACGTCCTCGCGACCGAGCCGGACGGCGTGTTCCTGTCGAACGGCCCCGGCGACCCGGAGACGCAGGGCGACGCGATCGAACTCACCCGCCGGGTGCTGGAGCGTGGTCTGCCGCTGTTCGGGATCTGCTTCGGCAACCAGATCCTGGGCCGGGCGCTGGGCCTGTCGACCTACAAGATGCGGTTCGGGCACCGCGGCATCAACGTTCCCGTGATCGACGCGGCGACGGGCCGTGTGGCCATCACCTCGCAGAACCACGGCTTCGCGCTGGAGGGCGAGCCGGGGCAGCGGTTCGACTCGCCGTTCGGTAAGGCGCACGTGAGCCACTACTGCGCCAACGACGGCACCGTCGAGGGGCTGCGGTGCGAGGAGGTCCCGGCGTTCTCCGTGCAGTACCACCCCGAGGCCGCCGCGGGCCCGCACGACGCGGCGCCGCTGTTCGACGACTTCGTGACCATGATGGAGGCCCGCCATGCCCAAGCGCACTGACATCGAGCATGTGCTCGTGATCGGGTCCGGGCCGATCGTCATCGGCCAGGCCGCCGAGTTCGACTACTCCGGGACGCAGGCGTGCCGTGTGCTGCGGTCCGAGGGTTTGCGGGTGAGCCTGGTCAACTCCAACCCGGCCACGATCATGACCGACCCGGAGTTCGCCGACTCGACCTACGTCGAGCCCGTGACGCCGGAGTTCGTGGAGAAGGTCATCGTCGCCGAGCAGGAGAAGGGCAGGCCGATCGACTCGCTGCTGGCCACCCTCGGCGGCCAGACGGCGTTGAACTGCGCGGTCGCGCTCCACGAGCGCGGGGTGCTGGAGAAGTACGGCATCGAGCTCATCGGCGCCGACATCGACGCCATCCAGCGCGGTGAGGACCGGCAGAAGTTCAAGGACATCGTGCGCGCCGTCGGCGGCGGTGTTCCGCGCAGCGCCGTGTGCCACTCCATGGAGGAGGTCCACGAGACCGTCGCGGAACTCGGGCTGCCGGTGGTCATCCGTCCGTCGTTCACCATGGGCGGCCTCGGCTCGGGCATGGCGCACACGCCCGAGGAGCTGGAGCGCATGGCGTCGTTCGGGCTGGAGGAGAGCCCGGTCACCGAGGTGCTCATCGAGGAGAGCGTCCTCGGCTGGAAGGAGTACGAGCTCGAACTCATGCGCGACCGCCACGACAACGTGGTGATCGTGTGTTCGATCGAGAACGTCGACCCGATGGGCGTGCACACCGGCGACTCCGTGACCGTCGCCCCGGCGATGACGCTCACCGACCGCGAGTACCAGCAGATGCGCGACCTCGGTATCGCGGTGCTGCGCGAGGTCGGTGTCGACACGGGTGGCTGCAACATCCAGTTCGCCGTCAACCCGAAGGACGGCCGCATGGTCGTCATCGAGATGAACCCCCGCGTCTCGCGCTCGTCGGCCCTGGCGTCGAAGGCCACCGGATTCCCCATCGCCAAGATCGCGGCCAAGCTCGCGATCGGGTACACGCTCGACGAGATCAGCAACGACATCACCGGCGAGACACCCGCGTCGTTCGAGCCCACGCTCGACTACGTGGTCGTCAAGACGCCCCGGTTCGCGTTCGAGAAGTTTCCCGGCGCGGACCCCGAGCTGACCACGACGATGAAGAGCGTCGGCGAGGCGATGGCGCTCGGCCGCAACTTCGCCGAGGCGCTGGGCAAGGCCATGCGCTCCCTGGAGACGAAGGCCGTCGGGTTCTGGACCAGGCCCGACCCTGAGGGCGCGACGCTGGAGTCGACACTCGAGGCACTGCGCACGCCGCACGAGGGACGCCTCTACACCGTGGAGCGCGCGTTGCGGCTCGGTGCCACCGTGGAGCAGGTCCACGAGGCCAGCGGCATCGACCCGTGGTTCCTCGACCAGATCGAGCTGATCGGTGAGGTGGGCGCGCAGCTGCGCGACGTGCCCGTGCTCGACGAGGGCCTGCTGCGCCGGGCCAAGCGCATCGGACTGTCCGACCGGCAGATCGCGGCCCTGCGGCCGGAACTGGCCGGTGAGGACGGCGTCCGCGCGCTGCGCCACCGGCTCGGCGTGCGTCCGGTCTTCAAGACCGTGGACACGTGTGCCGCGGAGTTCGAGGCGAAGACGCCCTACCACTACTCGGCCTACGAGACGGACCCCGCCGCGGAGTCCGAGGTGGCCGAGCAGCGGGAGAAGCCCAAGGTACTGATCCTGGGCTCGGGGCCGAACCGGATCGGTCAGGGCATCGAGTTCGACTACTCGTGCGTGCACGCCGCGCTGGCGCTGCGCGAGGCCGGGTTCGAGGCCGTGATGGTGAACTGCAACCCGGAGACCGTGTCCACCGACTACGACACCTCCGACCGCCTGTACTTCGAACCGCTCACGTTCGAGGACGTGCTGGAGATCGTGCACGCCGAGCAGGAGTCGGGAGACGTCGTCGGGGTGATCGTCCAGCTCGGTGGGCAGACTCCGCTGGGCCTCGCCCAGCGGCTCGCCGACGCGGGAGTGCCCGTGGTGGGGACACCGCCCGAGGCCATCCACCTCGCGGAGGAACGCGGCGCGTTCGGCGAGGTGCTGACGGCCGCCGGCCTGCCCGCGCCGAAGTACGGCATGGCGACGTCGTTCGACGGTGCCCGCGCGATCGCCGACGAGATCGGCTACCCGGTGCTGGTGCGGCCCTCGTACGTGCTGGGCGGCCGGGGCATGGAGATCGTCTACGACGAGGAGTCGCTGCGCGGCTACATCGAGCGCGCGACCGAGGTCACCCCCGAGCACCCCGTGCTCGTCGACCGGTTCCTCGACGACGCCATCGAGATCGACGTCGACGCGCTCTACGACGGCGAGGAGCTCTTCCTGGGCGGTGTCATGGAGCACATCGAGGAGGCCGGGGTGCACTCCGGCGACTCGGCGTGCGCCCTGCCGCCGATCACCCTGGGCCGCACCGACCTGGACGCGGTCCGCCGCTCGACCGAGGCCATCGCCAAGGGCATCGGTGTGCGGGGGCTGCTCAACGTCCAGTACGCCCTCAAGGACGACGTCCTGTACGTGCTGGAGGCCAACCCGAGGGCGTCGCGCACCGTGCCGTTCGTGTCGAAGGCCACGGCGGTGTCGCTGGCGAAGGCGGCGGCTTTGCTCATGACCGGTTCGTCGATCGCCGATCTGAGGGCGCGCGGCGTCCTGCCCGCCGAGGGCGACGGTGGACTGCTGCCGGTGGGCTCGCCGGTGGCGGTGAAGGAGGCCGTGCTGCCGTTCCACCGGTTCCGCACGCCGGAGGGCCACGGGGTCGACTCGCTGCTCGGTCCGGAGATGAAGTCGACGGGCGAGGTGATGGGCGTCGACGTCTCGTTCGGCGAGGCGTTCGCGAAGTCCCAGGCGGGCGCGTACGGGTCGCTGCCCACGCACGGCACCGTGTTCGTCTCGGTCGCCAACCGGGACAAGCGGTCGCTGGTCTTCCCGGTGAAGCGGCTCGCCGACCTGGGCTTCCGGGTCGTCGCGACGGCGGGCACCGCGGACGTGTTGCGGCGCAACGGCATCGAGTGCGCGGTGGTGCGCAAGCACTACGAGGGCAGCACGGCCGCCGAGCCCAACATCGTCGAGGTGATCCTGGACGGCGGTGTCGACATGGTGATCAACACGCCGTACGGGAACAGCGGTCCGCGCGTGGACGGGTACGAGATCCGCACCGCGGCGGTGTCGCGGGGCATCCCGTGTGTCACCACGGTGCAGGGCGCCGCGGCGGCGGTGCACGGCATCGAGGCCCTCATCCGCGGGGACATCGTCGCGCGCTCGCTGCAGGAGTTGCAGGCCACCGTTCGTGAGGTGACCCGCGCGTGAGCGGGCACCCGGAAGGCTCGTTCGGTGCGCGGCTGACCGAGGCGGTGGCCGCTCGCGGCCCGCTGTGCGTGGGCGTGGACCCGCATCCGGCGTTGCTGGAGGCCTGGGGGCTGCCCACGGACGCGGGCGGGCTCGAACGCTTCGCTCTGACGGCCACGGAGGCCCTCGCGGGCTCCGTGGCCGTGCTGAAGCCCCAGTCGGCGTTCTTCGAGGCGTACGGGTCGGCGGGGATCGCGGTACTCGAACGCGTCCTCGCCACCGCCCGGGAGGGCGGAGCACTCGTGTTGCTGGACGTCAAACGCGGGGACATCGGGTCGACGATGGCGGCCTACACGGCCGCCTACCTCGCCGACGGAGCGCCGTTGGCGGCCGACGCCGTCACGGTGTCGCCTTACCTCGGTTTCGGTTCGTTGGACGCCGCGGTGGAGCAGGCACGGCTCACCGGGAGAGGGGTGTTCGTGCTCGCACGGACGTCCAATCCGGAGGGCCACGCCGTCCAGCGGGCGAGAGACGCCCACGGCGCCACCGTCGCGCAGTCCATTGTGGATGAAGCGGCGAAGTGCAACGAGGGTGCGGACCCGCTCGGTCACGTGGGCGTGGTCGTGGGTGCCACCGTGGGGCCGGACGAGGTGTCCCTGGAGCGCCTCAACGGGCCCGTGCTGGCCCCGGGATTCGGCGCTCAGGGTGCCACCGCCGAGGATTTGCGCCGGGTTTTCGGAGGGGAACAGAGAGGCCTGCTCCCGACGTCGTCGCGGGACATTCTGCGGCACGGTCCCGACCCGGACGCGTTACGCGCCGCGGTGGAGCGAACGCGGGATACTCTCGCGTCCATCCTGCCGTAAACGCATGCGGCGCCGGAACAAGCCCTGGTCCGACCATATTTTGATCTTGCACTACGCTACGCGTCGTGGCGTCAGGCGGGGTGTTCCGGCGCAACAGGAAATGCTTCGGATTCCGACCTTGCGACCCATGTCTGGGAGCGTTTCCGTGAGTAGGGTCGGCTCTGGCCGTGTCCTGGCGCGGTCGGCATCACCCCCGCATTGAGAGACCAGGTCGAGGGTGGGTACGGTCGCCACACCCACCCAGAATTTTTGAGTAACACCGGAGGAAAACGTGGCACTTCCCCAGCTCACCGAGGAACAGCGTGCTGCGGCGCTGGAGAAGGCCGCCGCCGCCCGTCGCGCTCGCGCGGAGCTCAAGGAAAGGCTCAAGCGCGGCGGTACGACCCTCGCCGACGTGCTGAAGCAGGCCGACGAGGACGAGGTCCTCGGCAAGATGAAGGTCTCCGCTCTGCTGGAGGCTCTGCCGGGCGTGGGCAAGGTGCGTGCGCAGCAGACGATGGAGCGGCTGGAGATCGCCACCAGCCGTCGTCTGCGTGGTCTCGGCGACCGGCAGCGCAAGGCGCTGCTGGCCGAGTTCAGCGGCGAGTGAGTGAGCAGGTTCACGGCTCGAACGCGGCAGGCTTTCCGGCCGGTCGCGCGATGAACGGTGAGTCGGTGTCGGGCGCGAGCCCCAGGCACCGGCTCACCGTCGTGTCGGGCCCGTCCGGCGTCGGTAAGTCGAGTGTCGTGGCCGAGTTGCGACGACTGTGTCCCGACATCTACTTCAGCGTGTCGGTGACCACCCGGCCACCGCGCGCCGGCGAAGTGAACGGTGAGCACTACCACTTCGTCGACCGGGAGACCTTCGAGGCGATGGAGCGCGGCGGCGAGCTGCTCGAACACGCCGAGTTCGCGGGCAACCGCTATGGAACGCCCCGAGCTCCCGTGGAACGCGTGCTGGACGCCGGTCGCCCGGCCGTCCTGGAGATCGAGCTCCAGGGTGCCCGGCAGGTGCGTCGGGCGATGCCGGAGGCGCAGCTGGTCATGCTGCTGCCGCCCTCGTGGGACGAACTGGTCGGCAGGCTCACGGGACGGGGCACGGAGCACGACGACGCCGTCCGTGCGCGTCTCCGCGAAGCCGAACGAGAACTCGCGGCGGCCGACGAGTTCGACGAGCGCATCGTCAACGCCGACGTGCGAGCCGCCGCACGCCAGTTGCTAAGCTTGGTGACTGGCCGAACCACCGCATGCGACGAGACGGAGCACAGTCAGTGACCGCGATTACGCTGGGTCCGCAGGGTGAGCAGCTTGAAGGCATCACCAACCCGCCCATCGACGACCTGCTCGACAAGGTCAGCTCGAAGTACGCCCTCGTGATCTACGCGGCGAAGCGCGCCCGTCAGATCAACGACTACTACGCCCAGCTCGGCGAGGGTCTGCTGGAGTACGTGGGGCCGCTCGTGGAGCCGGGCCCCCGCGAGAAGCCGCTGTCGATCGCTCTGCGCGAGATCCACTCGGGTCTGCTGGAGCACACCGAGGGCGAGTAGTCCTCCGGTGGGAACGCGACCTCGAGTCGTTCTCGGTGTCGGGGGCGGCATCGCCGCCTACAAGGCGTGCGAGGTGCTGCGCGGACTCACCGAGACCGGGCACGACGTCCGTGTCGTCCCCACCGCCGCCGCCCTGAACTTCGTCGGGGCCGCCACCTTCGAGGCGTTGTCGGGGCATCCCGTGCACACCGGGGTGTTCTCCCAGGTTCCCGAGGTGCAGCACGTGCGGGTCGGCCAGGAGGCCGACCTGGTGCTGGTGGTGCCCGCGACGGCGGACCTGCTGGCGAAGGCGGCGCACGGGCTCGCCGACGACCTGCTCACCAACACGCTGCTGACCGCACGGTGTCCGGTGGCGTTCTTCCCCGCCATGCACACCGAGATGTGGGAGCACCCGGCGACGCAGGACAACGTGGCGTTGCTGAGGTCACGCGGCGCCGTGGTCACCGAGCCGGACTCGGGTCGGCTGACCGGCAAGGACACCGGCAAGGGCCGCCTCGCCGATCCGCGGGAGATCGTCGACCTGGCCCGTCTGCTGCTCGCGCGTCCCGACGCGCTGCCCCGCGACCTCGACGGGGTCCGGATCGTGGTGTCGGCGGGCGGGACCCGGGAACAGCTGGACCCGGTGCGCTTCCTCGGCAACCGATCGTCCGGCAAGCAGGGCTACGCGCTCGCCCGGGTCGCCGCGCAGCGAGGGGCCGAGGTGACGCTCGTCGCCGCGCACACGGTGGCGCTGCCCGACCCGGCCGGAGTGCGCGTGGCGCGCGTGTCGACGGCCGCCGAGCTGGAGAGCGCCGTGAACGCGGCCTCGCTGGACGCCGACGTCGTCGTGATGGCCGCGGCGGTCGCGGACTTCCGTCCCGCCGCCCGAGCCGAGCACAAGATCAAGAAAAAGGACGACGGATCGGCTCCGACCGTGGTGTTGGAGCGCAACCCGGACATCCTCGCCGGCCTCGTGGCACGCAGGCGGCCCGGCCAGCTGCTGGTGGGGTTCGCGGCGGAGACCGGCGACGAGCACGGCAGTGTCCTCGACCACGCCCACAAGAAGTTGAAGCGCAAGGGCGTCGACCTGCTCGTCGTGAACGCCGTCGGCGAGGGCCGCGCGTTCGAGGTCGACGAGAACACCGGGTGGCTGCTGTCGGCCGACGGTGCCGAGCAGCGCATCCCGTTGGGCGCCAAGACCGAGCTCGCGACCACCGTGTGGGACGCCGTGTCGGAGCTGCTGCGGGAGAGTGGGCGGCCCCAGTAGGCTTCAGTCGCATCGACACGTCGAGTGAGGATGGGGCGAAGGTCCGGTGTGTGCGTCGAACCGCAGGTTGTTCACGTCGGAGTCGGTGACCGAGGGGCATCCCGACAAGGTCTGTGACTCGATCAGCGACTCGATTCTGGACGCGTTGCTGAGCAAGGACGCGAACAGCCGCGTCGCGGTCGAGACCCTGATCACGACCGGGCAGGTCCAGGTCGCCGGTGAGGTGACCACCGAGGCCTACGCCGACATCCCGACGATCGTGCGCGATCGCGTCCTGGAGATCGGCTACGACTCGTCGGCGAAGGGCTTCGACGGTGCGTCGTGCGGGGTCAACGTGGCCATCGGTTCGCAGTCGCCCGACATTGCCCAGGGTGTGGACGCCGCGTACGAGACCCGGGTCGGCGAACACGATCCCGGCCACGTCGACGAGTTGGACCGCCAGGGCGCGGGCGATCAGGGTCTGATGTTCGGCTACGCGTGCTCGGACACCCCGGAGCTGATGCCGCTGCCCATCGCGTTGGCCCACCGGCTCGCCCGGCAGTTGACGGCCGTCAGGAAGGACGGCGTGCTGCCGTACCTGCGGCCGGACGGCAAGACGCAGGTGACCATCGAGTACGAGGGCGACCGCCCGGTGCGGCTGGACACCGTGGTCATCTCCAGCCAGCACGCCGAGGGCATCGACCTCGACAAGCTCCTCGCCGTGGACGTCGCGGAGCACGTGGTGGGTCCGGTGCTGCGGGAGATGGACTGGGAGCAGGAGGACACCCGCCTCCTCGTGAACCCGACGGGGCGGTTCGTGGTGGGTGGTCCGATGGGTGACGCGGGCCTGACCGGGCGCAAGATCATCGTGGACACCTACGGCGGTATGGCGCGCCACGGTGGTGGTGCGTTCTCGGGCAAGGACCCGTCGAAGGTGGACCGCTCGGCGGCGTACGCGATGCGCTGGGTCGCCAAGAACATCGTCGCCGCAGAACTCGCGGGCCGGGTCGAGGTGCAGGTGGCGTACGCGATCGGGAAGGCGGCGCCGGTGGGGTTGTTCGTCGAGACGTTCGGCACCGAGAAGGTGGATCCGGCCAAGATCCAGGCCGCGATCACGGAGGTGTTCGACCTGCGTCCGGCGGCCATCATCCGGGATCTGGACCTGTTGCGTCCGATCTACGCGCCGACGGCCGCCTACGGTCACTTCGGCCGGACCGACGTCGACCTGCCGTGGGAACGCACCGACCGCGTCGACGAGCTTCGCGCCGCTGTCGGAGCGTGACGGTGCGCCACCCCTTCGGGGGCCGAGTGGGTGGAGTGGCTTAAACTCCCGAACTCATGGTGCAGGCGCAGGAGGTCGTGGCGAGCCCGGTGGCGGCGGCCGAGACCGAGAAGGCCAAACCCCGCAAACCGCGCTACATCAGCTGGGATGCGGTGCGCGTGGTCGGCATCTTCGCGGTGCTGGCCTTCCACGCGACGCTGCTGGCGCCGTTGAACCTGCCGGGCCTCGATCTGCCGCCCGAGCCGCTGCGAATGGACTTCCCGTTCGGAGCCTCGGTCCTCATCACCGTGTCGGGCTACTTCGCGGCGATGACGATCGGCAAGCACCCCTCGCTGAGGTGGTGGCTGCGCAGGCTCGCGCGCCTGTTGCCCGCGTTCTGGGTCGCCGTGGTGGTCATCTTCGTGACGACCCAGCTGCTGGCGCCCGAGGGGCTGCCCCGGCACACCTACGGCGACCTGCTCGGCAACCTCGCGCTGGTGCACCTGCTGGTGCCCGACGTCGCCTACATCGACCTGGCGCACTGGACCGTGCCGGTGCAGGTGGCGGGCTTCACCGCCATCGCCCTCTTCGCGGCGAGCAAGCGGGTGCGCGGCACCGTGGCGTCCGCGGTGATGTGGGCGGTGCTGCTCGTGCCGCTCGCGATCCGGTACCTGTTCATGGGACCGGGCGACGTCGTGCCGATGTGGCTCTCCATCGCGATGGACGGCACCGGACTCAACCGGGCGCACCTGCTGATCGCGGGTTTCGCCATCTACCGCTGGTCGAAGAAGCGCATGAGCTTCACGCAGCTCTACCTGATGCTCATCGCGGTGTTGATGGCCCACAGCATGCATCCGCCCGCCAACGACGCCGTCCTGCCCTACGCGGTGGCCATGGTGCTCATCTGCGTGGCGGCCTACGCGCCGGCGTGGAACGGCCGGGTCTTCACGGCGCTGGAGCGGCCGATCCGCTGGCTCGCCGGCATCTCCTACGGCGTGTACCTCATGCACTACGTGATGGGCACCATCGTCGCCCGGCATCTCGCCGACCTGGGTGTGCCGTGGTGGGGCTGGGTGCCCGCGTGGTTCGCGGCGGCCATCCTGCTCGGGTGGGCGTTGACGAGGCTCGTGGAACAGCCCGCGTTCGACCTCCTGAACAAGTGGATCACCCCGAAGCGGCAGCCCGTTCCGTCGACGGAACCCGCCCGCCCCTCCGTGTGAGGCGGGCACACCCACCGGGTCTGGTAAAGAAGGACGGATGAGCCGTTCGGACACCGACCCGCTGTGGGAGTTGCCGCAGCCGCCGTCGGCGGAGTCGCGGGCGCGGTCGGATCGTCCGGCGGCGTCACCGGGGAGAGCGGCGAGGGCCGCGAAGAGCGCGAAGGGTTCGCGGTCCTCGCGCGGCGCCAAGGGCAAGCGGCAGCCCGCCGACACCGACCCGATCGCGCGCGTGCTCGTCGACGTTCCGCTGGCACACCTCGACCGGACCTTCGACTACCAGGTGCCGCGGGAGCTCGCCGAGACCGCGGTGCCGGGATGCCGCGTGCGGGTGCGGTTCGCGGGTCAGCTCGTGGACGGCTACCTGCTGGAGCGGGCGGCGACCAGCGACTACACGCGCAGGCTCGCGTTCCTGGAGCGCGTCGTCTCGCCCGAGCGCGTCCTGCCTCCCGCGCTGCTGCGCGTGTGCCAGGCGGTCGCCCGCCGGTACGGGGGCACGCTCGCCGACGTGGTGCGCCTGGCGGTGCCCCCTCGGCATGCGCGGGTGGAAGCAGAGCCGCCGCGTCCACCCGCCGCGGTGGCCTCGGCACCCGACCCCTCCGGTTGGCGTGCCTACCCGCGTGGACCGGCGTTCTTCTCGGCCGTGCGCGACGGGAAGGCGGCGCGCGCGGTGTGGCAGGCGCGTCCCGGGGAGGACTGGCCCCGTAGATTGGCCGAGCTCGCCACCGCGGTCGCCGCCGGAGGGCGCGGCGCGGTGCTCGTCGTGCCCGATCACCGTGACGTCGCTCGCGTGCACGCCGCGTGCGCGGCACTCGCCGGGGACGACAGTGTCGTGGCGTTGTCGGCCGGACTGGGGCCCGCGGAGCGGTACCGCCGATGGCTGGCCGTGGTGCGCGGTGCGGTGCGCATCGTGGTGGGGACGCGCGCGGCGATGTTCGCGCCGGTCGCCGACCCCGGGCTCTACGTCGTGTGGGACGACGGCGACGACCTGCACGTCGACCCGCACGCGCCGTACCCGCAGGTGCGCGACGTGCTGCTGCTGCGCGCCCACACCGACGCCGCGTCGGTGCTGGTGGCCGGTCATTCGCGCACGGCCGAAGCGCAGCTGCTGGTGGAGACCGGGTGGGCGCACTCGATCGTCGCCCCGCGCGAGGAGCTGCGCGCGCACGCGCCGCGGGTGACCCCGACGGGGGAGGACTTCGACGTGGCCCGCGACGAGGCGGCGCGCGCCGCCCGGCTGCCCGCGGTCGCGTTTGAAGCC
>NZ_CM001466.1:199442-202853 GCF_000231055.2 Saccharomonospora azurea NA-128
GCACGAGCACGTGACCGACGCCGTGGCGGCGGGGGCGCGGCTGCGCGCCGGCGGCGCCGTGCCCGACGGACCCGGCTCGCTCTACCCCGCCACAGTGCTCACCGACTGCGACCCGGCCATGCGGGTCCTGCGGGAGGAGACGTTCGGTCCGGTGGCGCCCGTGTGCGTCGTGGACGACTTCGCCGAGGCCCTCGCCCGCGCCTGCGACGACATCTACGGACTCGCCGCGACCGTGCTGACCCGATCCATGGAGCACGCGCAGCACGCATGGCGCTCACTGCCCGTGGGCACGGTGAAGGTCAACGCCGTGTTCGGCGGCGCGCCGGGTGGCGCCGCCCACCCTCGCCGGGCGAGCGGCCACGGCTACGGCTACGGCCCCGAACTGCTCGACGAGCTGACCGCGACCAAGGTCGTGCATCTCGAACCCGCACCGTGAGGCCCGGCTCGCCGACCCAGAACCGCGGCCCGGCCCGGGGTCAGCGAGCGAACAGGCCGACGAGCGTGCCCGTGGCCAGCACGTGACCGTCGTCGGCGGCGTGCACGTCCTCGGCCGTGGCCCCCTCGCCGAGCCCCAGCGGACGGTCGACCGCGTAGAGGCGGAAGAAGTAGCGGTGCGGGTCGTCGCCCACCGGCGGTTGCGGCCCGCCCCAGCCCAGATCGCCGAAGCTGTTGCGACCGAGGGTCGCGTTGCTCGGTGCGGCCTCCTCGATGCTGCCGACGTCCGGTGGGATCGCCGTGACCACCCAGTGCACGAACACCCCTCCCGGCGCGTCCGGGTCCTCGCACACCAGCGCGAGTTCCTCCGTCCCGTCGGGAACGTGGGTCCACTGCAGGGGAGGGACCTCGTTGCCGCCCTGACGCGAGTAGCGCTCCGGGATGTAGGTGTTGTCGTTGAACGCGGGGGAGCGCAGCTCCAGACCGTTCGACAGCGCCCGCGGAGGTTCGTCGATCGAAGGATCGTCCCGACTGGTTCCCCTGGCACCCGCTGGTCCGGTCGCGCGGTCGGCCTCGGACATGTCGTCACTCCTTCGCGGTCAGGCTGCCTCGCCTCACCGCGTTCCCGGGTCCCCGCCCGGTTAACCGCCGCGGCCGGGATCGGCGTGCTCGTCAGCGCACCACGACGACGTGTTCGCCTCGCGGCACCAGCTCTCCGACCACCGGAGCCCCCGGCACCTCGCCCGCGACCAGGAGCCCGCCCGAAGTCTGTGCGTCGGCGAGCAGCAACGCGGTGTCGGTGGAGACGTTCGTGAGGTCGGTGTACGGGCGCACCCAGTCGAGGTTGCGGCGGGTCCCGCCCGAGACGTAGCCCTCGCGCACGGCCACGCGCGCCGCGTCCAGCACCGGCACGGCGGAGGAGTCGACCACCGCCGTCACCCCGCTGGCGCGGGCCAGCTTGTAGAGGTGGCCGAGGAACCCGAACCCGGTGACGTCGGTGGCGCAGCGATGACCCGCCGCGACGGCCTGCCTGGCGGCCTCCGCGTTGAGCGTGGTCATCACCTCGACGGCCTCGCCGAACACCTCGCCGGTCGCCTTGTGCCGGGTGTTGAGCACACCCACGCCGAGGGGTTTCGTCAGCGACAGCGGCAGGCCCGGCCGCCCGGCGTCGTTGCGCAGCAACGCCTCCGCCGACGCGAGACCCGTGACCGCGAGGCCGTACTTCGGTTCCGGGTCGTCGACGCTGTGCCCGCCCGCGAGGTGGCAGTTCGCCTCGGCACAGACCTCCGCGCCGCCGCGGAGCACCTCGGAGGCGAGCTCGAACGGCAACGTCTCCCGCGGCCAGCACAGCAGGTTCAACGCCACCAGCGGAGTCCCGCCCATCGCGTAGACGTCGGACAGGGCGTTGGTCGCGGCGATCCGTCCCCAGTCGTACGGGTCGTCCACGACGGGCGTGAAGAAGTCCGTGGTCGCGATGACCGCCCTGTCGCCGTCGAGGCGCACGGCCGCCGCGTCGTCGCCGCCGTCGAGTCCGACCAGCAGTTCTCCCGCGGGAGCGGTCGGCCCGGTGCCGCCGAGCCCCCGCACGATCTCCTCCAGCTCTCCGGGCGGGATCTTGCACGCGCACCCACCGCCGTGGGCGTACTGGGTCAGTCGATGTGCCATGGTTTCCATGCTGCCCGGAACCGTCGCACTGCACAGGGTGAATCTTGCTGGCACGATGTCGGTATGTCCCAGGGAGGCGCTTCCGGCCTGGTGACCGGCGCGGTCTTCAAAACCGTTGAACGGCGGACACCGTCGTTGGCGGGTTCGATTCCCGTTCGCCTCCGCGACGACCGGTACTCGGGAGGAGGCGTCCGTGTCCGACGCGGACTCCGGCGTTGATCCGCGCAGGCGGATTCCGCGCACCGACGTCCTCCTCGCCGAGCCCCGGTTGGCCAAGGCGGTGGACGATCTCGGCCGACGTCTCGTGCGGCGGGCCGTCACCGTGGCCCAGGACCGCGCACGGGCGGGGGAGATCGCACCGGAGGCCGTGGCCGACGAGGCGGTGGCGAGTCTCCCGTCCACGGCGTCGTCGCTGCGCGAGGTGCTGAACGCCACCGGCGTGCTCGTCCACACCAACCTGGGCCGTGCGCCGCTCTCGCCTGCGGCGGTGCGCGCGGTGACCGCGGCGGCGGGCGGCACGGACGTCGAGTTCGACCTCGCCACCGGACTCCGTGCCCGCCGAGGGCAGGGAGCGCTCGCGGCCCTGGCCGAGGCGCTTCCCGAGGCGGGCGGGGTCGACGGCGTGCACGTCGTCAACAACAACGCCGCCGCGCTGCTGCTGTGCGCGTTGGTGCTCGCCCCCGGCAAGGAGATCGTCATCAGCCGCGGCGAGCTGGTGGAGATCGGCGACTCCTTCCGCATCCCCGACCTCGTCACCTCGGCGGGGGCGCGGCTGCGGGAGGTCGGGACCACCAACCGCACTCACCTCGCCGACTACGCCGACGCGATCGGCCCGGACACCGGCTTCGTGCTCAAGGTGCACCCGTCGAACTTCCGGATCAGCGGTTTCACCTCCGGTGTCCCGGTGTCACAGCTGACCGGACTCGGGGCGCCCGTGGTGGCCGACATCGGTTCCGGCCTGCTGCGAGCTCACCCACGCCTGCCCGACGAGCCCGACGCGGCGAGTGCGCTCGCCGACGGAGCCGCTGTGGTGACCGCCAGCGGGGACAAGCTGCTCGGCGGTCCGCAGGCGGGCCTGCTGTTCGGGCGGCCCGACCTCGTGCGCCGGTTGCGGCGCCACCCCGCGGCCCGAGCGTTGCGGGTGGACAAGCTGACGCTGGCCGCGCTCGAAGCGACGTTGCGCGGTCCGGTGCCCCCGGTGCGGCGGTTCCTCGACACGGACCCCGCGACGTTGCGCACCCGCGCCGACCGACTCGCCGCCACGCTGGCCCGCTTCGGTGTGGACGCGGTCGCTGTCGCCAGTACGGCGGC
>NZ_CM001466.1:202953-285623 GCF_000231055.2 Saccharomonospora azurea NA-128
CCCGGCCCCGTGCTCGCCGAGGCGGCGGACCGGATCGCCGCCACGAGCCTGGGCCGGGTCCCCGCCGTGGCGGTGAGCGGGAGAACGGGAGCGGGACTGCCCGAGCTGCGGGCCGAGCTCGTCGCCCTGGGCGCTCGGCTTCCGGAGCCGGACACCCACGCCGACGTGCGGTTGTGGATCGACCGCTCGTTCACCGTCAAGGGCGCCGGCACGGTGGTCACGGGCACGCTGGGAGCCGGCACGGTGTCCGTGGGCGACGAGCTGGTCGTCGGCGGACGTCGGTGCGTGGTGCGGGGCCTCCAGTCACTCGGGACCGGCCACGACACGGTGCGGGCCGTGGCGCGCGTGGCGGTGAACCTGCGCGGCGTCGAGCACCGCGAGCTCGCCCGGGGCGATGCTCTGCTGACGCCGGGCGCCTGGCGGCACACGAGCGAGGCCGACGTCCGGCTGCGCGGCGAGAAGGCCGAGAGCCTGCACCGCGAACTGGTCGCGCACCTCGGAGCGGCGGCCGTCCCGTGCCGCATCCGTCCGCTCGCGACCGATCTGGTGCGGTTGTCGTTCGCCAGGGAGCTACCGCTGCGCGCCGGTGACCGCGGACTGCTGCGCGACCCGGGCGAACACAGCGTGCCCGCCGGGTTCGACGTCCTGGACCCGCGACCGCCGGTCCTGCGACGTCGCGGTGCGGCCCGGGCCCGAGCGGTGGAGCTGGCCGATCCCGCTGCCGCCTACGTCCGCCGTCACGGTGCCGTCGACGTCACCGAGCTGCACGCGCTCGGCTGGGAGGTCCCGGGCACACGGGTGGACCGGTGGGCGGTCGCCGAGGACCTGCCGCGGAGACTCGCGACGCGCGTGCGGGAACACGTCGCCGACTGGCACGAGCGGCACCCGCTGTCGGCGGGCCTGCCCGCCGAATCGCTGCGGAGCGCGCTCGACGTGCCCGACCCCCTTCTCGACGCCGCCGTCGCCGCTGCCGGGCTCCGCGTCCGCGACGGTGTCGTGCTCGACCCGGCACGCACGCCGAGCCTGCCCGAGTCCGTCGAGTCGGCCGTGCGGGTGCTCGAACGCCGATTCGCCCGCGACCCCTTCGTCGCCCCCGAGGCGCACGACCTCGCGAAAGCCGGGCTCGGCCCGAAACACCTCGCCGCCGCCGAACGCGCGGGCAGACTGCTCCGGATCGCGGACGGCGTGGTGCTCGGCCCGACAGTGCTGGACGAGGCCGTCCGGGTGCTCTCCGGCCTGCCCGAACCGTTCACCGTCAGCGAGGCCCGGCGCGCCCTCGGCACCACCCGCCGCGTCGCGGTCCCCCTGCTCGAACGCCTCGACGCCGTCGGCCGCACCCGCCGGGCGGCCGACGGCACCCGGACGCTGCGCCGCCCTCACACGTGATCGCGCGGCACCGAGGTGTGCCAGTTGCGGGAGAACACGCGCTGCTCGCCTTCGTAGGCGTCGAGGCGGGCGTGCACGACGAACTCCGTCGGCGTGCAACTGAGCGTGGTGTGCGTGACCGTGGCGACGTCCCACTCGCCGCGCGTGAACCGCATCGTCCAGTCGACGGTGCCGCGCACCGATTCGAAGTCGTCGGCCACCCAGTCGTAACGTTCGTCCGCCCGCCTGCGCACGTCCAGATCGATGTCGTCGAAGTGCAGGACACCCAGGTCCTTGACCACTTCCAGCGCCGACCGGTAGTCCACCAGATCGCGCGACACGGTCCACCGGCTGTCACCGGGCTGCAGCCGTCGCACGGGCGTGGGAGGCGCTCCCTCGGGCTCGCCGAACGGGGCGAGACTCTGCTCGCCGTCGCGCATCGGCCTCACCGGCAATGTCACCGAGCTCCGGCTCGCGAACACCGTCAGCCGCACCGGTTCCGGCGGCGGCCACGCCAACGGCCAGTACGACGTGGACACGGCGATGCGCACGCGGTGCCCCGCCGGGAACGCCTGAGCGACGCCGTTCAGCGGCACGTCGACCCGGTACGGCCGGTGCGGTTCGAGCGGTTCCGGTCGGTCGTGGCCGTCGCGATGGGTCAGGTTCAACAGGCCGTAGCTCACCCGCGTCGCGCGGCCCTCCGGGGACACGTCCGACAACCGCACCGTCACCATCGCGTTCGGCCGGTCGCAGCTCAGCTCCAGGTGCACGACCGGTGAGCCGAGGATCTCGTGCCGCTCGGTGAGCACGTCGGTGTCGAACACCAGCGACCCACCGTCCTCCTCACGCTGGTCGTAGGGCAGGTCCGGTGGGGCGTTGTACGAGCACCACTTGCCCGCGAACTGCCCCACCGACAGCGGTGACTCGATCGTGAGCGGTTCCCCTTCCTCACGGACGCCACGGACGCCGTCGTCGGGCACCGGTTCCTTGGCGAGCCGGTTGCGCTGCAACACGAAGTCGGTGTGCTCGATATTCGGGGACGGCCACGACGGCTCACCGATCCAGCGCCCCGGCCGCTGTTCGTAGGCGGTGGCGGGTTTGGCGCTCTCCTGCATCCAGATGCACAGCATGGGCTCGTCCATCACGCCGTTGTCGACGCCCCGTAACCAGTGGTCCCACCAGCGCACCAGCTCCTGGAGGAACCCGATGGCCGGGCCCGGTTTGCCGAGGTGCGGGTACTTGTGCGACCACGGCCCGATCAGTCCCTTGCGCGGCACGTCGAGATTGCGCAGCAGCCGGAAGACGGAGTTCGAGTAGCCGTCGGCCCACCCGCTCACCGCCAACACCGGGCACCCCACGGCCGAGTAGTCCTCGCACACCGAGCCGTGCCGCCAGTAGTCGTCACGGCGCTGGTGGCGCAGCCACTCCACCAGCCACGGCTCGCAGTGCTCCAGCCGTTCCCACCACATGTCCCGCCACCGGGAGCCCACGACCGCCGGGTCGGGCGGGCACGAGTTGTAGGCGAACATGGTCGACGCCCACGACAGGTTGTCCGAGAGCAGGCACCCGCCCATGTAGTGCACGTCGTCGGCGTAGCGGTCGTCGGTGGACGACAGGGTCGCGATCGCCTTGAGGCTCGGCGGCCGGCGCGCCGCGATCTGCAGGGCGTTGAACCCGCCCCACGAGATGCCCATCATCGCCGTACTGCCGTCACACCACGGCTGCTCCGCGAGCCACGCCAGCACTTCCTCACCGTCGCGCAGTTCCTGTTCCAGGTACTCGTCGGCGAGGACGCCGTCGCTGTTGCCGCTGCCCCGCAGATCCACCCGCACGCCCGCGTAGCCGTGTCCGGCCAGATAGGGGTGGTGGATCGAGTCCCGCTGGAACGTCAGATCGTTCAACCGGTACGGGATGAACTCCAGGATCGCGGGCACCGGCTCGTCGTCGGAGGACACCGGTCGCCACACCCGGGCCGACAACCGGGTCCCGTCCGACAGCGGAATCCACACGTGATCGTCCCTGCGGACGGGGTGCGGCAGCGAGGTGACTGTACGCACGGCGAAACCTCCGTCAGCCGTCGTCGATCTCGAAACGCAGCGCGGACACGCAGCGTTCGTACTTGTCGACCAGCTCCTGCTGGCTGTCCGCCGACACGTGGATGTCGGCCAGTTCGTAGCTGTAGCTGTCGCGGGCGTACTGCTCCGACAGTCGGGCGCCCCGCTCCGTGGTGAGGTCGATGACGACGTCGCCGACCTCGCGTTCGAGCTTCTCGATCTCCTCGGGACTCGGCACGCGCCGCACCACACCGTCGGTGAACCGGCGCACGAACCACTTCGCCGCCACGGCCGCCCGGCCCTCACCCCGCGGCATGTGCGGCGGCCGACCGAGCGCGAGAGTGACCATGCAGTGCAGGTGCGACATGCCGTCGACCGCCTCGAACAGCCGGGCGTGCGACTGCGACAACCGGGGATTGACCTCCAGCAGCCACACCCGGTCCGACGCGGTGTCGACGAAGAACTCGATGTCGAAGGTCGTCGACCGCAGCCCCATCCGGGCGACGACGGCCTTGGCGACGTCGGACACGCGCCGCTGCAGATGGGCGGGCAGCGTGGACGGGTACTGGTAGCGCAGGAAGCACGACGTCCCGGGGTAACACACCGAGTCCACGACGCCGTAGACGTGCGGCTCGTGATGGTGCCGGTAGCCCTCCACCGTGACCTGCGCGCCGCAGACCGCCTCCTCCGCCAGACACGCCTGCGCGCCCACGTCGGCCACTTCGGGCGGCAGCGACACGCGCCGCAGCACCGCGTCGAACGGGCCGCCGACCTGGGCCACCCCCGCCCGGATCTCGCCGACCGCGCTGGCCAGTTCCTTCTCGTCACCGACCTGGTAGGCGAGCTTCGACGACGTCGACTTCACCGGCTTCAGCCACACCGGGAACTCCAGGCCGTCCGGCAACCGCGGCGGCGTGGCGGCGAGGTCCACGAGACCGAACCGGGGGCACGCGTCGGTGACCTTCGTCTGCTCCAGCCTGCTCCAGTACTTGTGCTCGCACTTCACGATCGACTCAAGGCTGGTGCTCGGCAGCCCGTACCGCTCGCACAGCACGGGAATCAGCGAGGTGACCGGGAAGTCCCAGTAGCCGGTGACCGCGTCCACGGGGCCGTCGAAGGCGTCCAGCTGCTGGCGGGCCTCCTCCAGGCAGCGCCGGAAATCGGTGTAGCCGATCCGCAGGTCCTCGACCTTCAACAGCGCGTGGAACCGGTAGTCGGCGGCATCGGGGAGCCGGCGCAGCAGTTCCTCGTTGCCCTCGTCGAGCCCGAGCACGAAGACGTTCTCGGTCACCGGCCACCTCCCGCGGGCAGCGACTCGTCCGCGCTCAGGGTGACCCGGGTCGTGCGGCGTAAACCGGTGGCCCGTCCTAACGCACGCCACGCGGGCGGAACTGGATGCTGATGCGCGGGCCCGCGGGCTTGCCGGTCTTGGGGACGGCGTGTTCCCAGGTGCGCTGGCACGAACCGCCCATCACGAGCAGGTCGCCGTGGCCGAGTTGGTATCGCAGGGTGGCGCCTCCGCCGAACCGCGGCCGCAGCAGCAGCGCCCGCGACGCGCCGACCGACAGGATCGCCACCATGGTGTCCTCGCGGCGACCGCGGCCGATGCGGTCGCCGTGCCACGCGACGCTGTCGCGGCCGTCGCGGTAGTAGCACAGCCCTGCCGTGCGGAACTGCTCGCCGAGCTCGTCTTCGTACTGCGCGGTCAGCGCCGAACGGGCCGCCTCGAGCACGGGATCGGGCAGCCGGTCGTGCTCACCGTAGAAGCACAGCAGCCTGGGGACGTCGACCGTCTGGTCGTACATGACGCGACGCTCCGCCCGCCACGGGACGCGCTCGGCCAGCCGCTCGAAGAGCACGTCGGCCCCCGACAGCCATCCGGGCAGCACGTCGATCCAGGCGCCGTGGGCGAGCTCGGTCCGTCGCACGCCGTCCAGCGGGCGCAGTGACGGCTCGTCACCCGGGACGAGCGAGTCGAACAGCGATCCCTGAAGTGCGAGGTCCATGCAGCAAGACTAACCCGATTCGAACAAGTGTTCTACCCTGCGCCGTGTCCGCGCCTTGCGTACGCGTGTCCGCACTTCCCGTACGCGTGTCCGCGAGTTGCGTACCTGTGTCCGCGCTTCGTGGTCGCGCGCTCGGCCGGCCGTCGTACGGAAACCGCGGACACGCGTGCACAGATCGCGGACACGACGTCGCAGCTCGCGGACACGCCGGGAAGGGGCGTGGAATGGTGGGCCCGGCACGGCTGTTGACGACAGTGGACGCCCACGACGACAGGAGACATCAGTGGCGACAGTCGAACTGACCAGCGAGAACTTCAACGAGATCGTCGGCGCGCCGGGCACGGTGTTCGTCGACTTCTGGGCGTCGTGGTGTGGGCCGTGCCGGACCTTCGCGCCGGTGTTCGAGCAGGCCTCGGAAGAGCACCCCGACATCACCTTCGGCAAGGTCGACACCGAGGCGCAGGTCGAACTGGCGCAGGCGTTCGGCATCTCCTCGATTCCGACGCTGCTCGCCGTCCGCGACGGCGTGGTGCTCTACGCCGAGCCCGGAGCGTTGCCCGCTCCGGCGTTCTCCGAGCTCATCGACAAGGTTCAGCAGGTCGACATGGACGAGGTTCGCGCCGAGATCGAGCGCGCGAGCTGACGTGAGCCGGGTGGGCGCTCGCGATCGAGGACTGCCGTCGGCGATCGCGAGCGCCTACACTGGCAGCATGCGTGGACCCCGTCCGGTCACCGAGGTGCCCGACGTCGTCGGTCTCGGCGCCGACGACGCGTGTGACATCGTGCGCAGGGCCGGTCTGAACCCGGTGCCGCCGGATGGCGGAGAGCTGCCGATGTCCGGCATCGTGACCGCGCAACGTCCCATCGGCGCGGCCGGAGCGGTGGAGGGCGCCGAGGTGATCCTGTGGGTCCATCCCGGCAAGGAAGCGCCCGTCGGGGCCGCGACCACAGGCCCCCTGGAGTCGGCTTCGCCGGACTGATTCGGCGCCGTCGCTCAGCGAACGGGGACGCGCTCGGACAGTGTCGTGCCCCACTCTCGCGCGCGATCGAACTCGCCGTCGGCGAGCGGGCCGAGCGTGTCGACCACGAGGAAGTGCTGAACGGCGGCGACCAGCTCGACGGGTGCGCCGCGCAGTCGCTTCGCCACTCCCTTGGCCGCCGACCCCGGCAGGCGAGGCTTGGCGATCTTGGTGTCGAACACGGCCAGCCGCACGTGCGACGGCACCCGGACGCGCTCCACCCATTCCCGCATCCCGTCGTGCCGCGACACGAGTGCCGTGTTCGCAGCGAGGGCGCGCTGTGCGGCGTCCTCGCGTGTGGCGGCCCTGCTCATCCCGAACGCGTGCGTCGGTGCGCCGAGGACCAGCAGGTCGATGTCCGAGGCCAGCTCGTCGGGAGCCGCCCCGACCTCCACGACACCGACATCTCCCCGGAGGCCCTCGGCGATCGCCTCGGCGACCGCGCGGGTGTTGCCGAACATCGATTCGTAGACCACCAGCGACCGCATGCCGTCATGATGTCCCTCCGCACGGCGGCGCGGCCAGAGTCCTAGGACTCCGAGCTGTCACACCGTCGTCCTCACCCCGTGTGAACGACTGGTGAGCGGGGTACTTGACGGTCCGGCACCACACACGGTGCGATGAGGTGACGGTCTGTGGATCGGGAGGACATCGTGCCGACGAGACAGCACGTTCGAGCGCTGCTCGAGCAGGGGCTCGACTACCGCGAGGTGGCGCGGCGACTCGGCATCTCGCCGGGGTTGGCCTACCTGATCGCGACCGGCCTTCCCGCCGACGGGGGAGACGCTCCGGCTCCCGAGGAGGGACGCCGACGCGGTCTCGTGTCCGGGAGCCAGGTGCTGGCGCAGCCGCCGACGGACAATCCGGAGGCGAGCGACGTCGTTCGGCGGTGGCTGGCCGACCGTGTCGCGGGCGATGCCCGGATGCGTGGACGTTGACTCCGTGGTTCGATCGAGGGAACACGCGATCACGCGAGCGATCCGGCTGACGAGGCGAGGGGAACGCGATGGCGCGAGGGCAGTGGAAGCAGTGGATCGAGAGCTGGCCGGTCTACCGGCAGTTCACCGACGGTGATCGCACGGGCCGGGGCGCGGCGGCCAAGAGCAAGGTCAGCGAGTCCCTCCTCGCGCGTACGACCGGCGCCGACAAGGTCGTGAAGTCGATCTGCCCGTACTGCGCGGTCGGCTGCGGTCAGAACGTGTTCGTCAAGGACGGCAAGGTCACGCACATCGAGGGTGACCCGGACTCGCCCGTCAGCCGGGGCAAGCTGTGTCCCAAGGGCTCGGCGAGTCTGCAGCTGACCACCGGATCGACGCGGCACTACCAGGTGCTGTACCGCAGGCCGTACGGCACCGAGTGGGAGAGCCTCGACCTCGACACGGCGATGGACATGATCGCCGACCGGATGCTGGACGCCCGGGAGGCGGGCTGGCAGTCCGAGGTGGATGGTGTGATCACCAACCACACGCTGGGCTTCGCCAGTCTGGGCGGTGCCACGCTGGACAACGAGGAGAACTACCTCCTCAAGAAGCTCTACACGGCGTTGGGCGCTATCCAGGTCGAGAACCAGGCCCGTATTTGACACTCGTCCACGGTTCCCAGTCTGGGAACCTCCTTCGGTCGCGGTGGTGCGACGACCTTCCAGCAGGACCTGGCCAACGCCGACTGCATCGTCATCCAGGGCTCGAACATGGCCGAGTGCCATCCCGTGGGTTTCCAGTGGGTGATGGAGGCGAAGGCGCGGGGCGCCACGGTGATCCACGTCGACCCGCGCTTCACGCGCACCAGTGCGCTGGCGGACCTGCACGTGCCGCTGCGCGCGGGCAGTGACATCGCGTTCCTCGGCGGCATCATCCGCTACGTCCTGGAGAACGAGCGGTACTTCCAGGACTACATGCTCGCCTACACCAACGCGGCGTCGATCGTCAGCGAGGATTTCGTCGACACCGAGGACCTCGACGGCCTGTTCTCCGGGTTCGACCGCGAGAAGCGCATGTACGACGTGTCGTCGTGGCAGTACCAGGGTGCGCGGGTGCGCCCGGCGTCGGGGCAGCCCGACCAGCTCCAGCAGGACCGGAGTGTGTCCGAGGCCGCCAGGGGAGAGGCGCACGGTTCGGGCGGACCGGAGATCGGCTACGAACCCGAGACCGACCCGACGCTGACTCATCCGCGCTGCGTCTTCCAGATCCTCAAGCGGCACTTCGCGCGTTACACCCCGGACGTCGTGGAGCAGATCTGCGGTGTGCCCCAGGAGACCTTCCTGAAGGTCTGCGAGACGCTCGCCGACAACTCCGGCCGCGACCGCACCAGCGCGTTCGCGTACGCGGTCGGGTGGACGCAGCACACGGTCGGCGTCCAGTACATCCGCACGGCGGCGATCCTGCAGTTGCTGCTGGGCAACATCGGGCGGCCGGGCGGGGGCATCCTCGCGTTGCGCGGGCACGCCTCCATCCAGGGCTCGACCGACATCCCGACGTTGTTCAACCTGCTCCCCGGCTACCTGCCGATGCCGCACGCGAGGAGTGACCTCAGCCTCGACACGTTCGTCGAGGCGGAGAGCGCGCACAAGGGCTATTGGGGCGACCTCCGGTCGTACCTGGTGAGCCTGCTGAAGGCGTGGTGGGGCCCGGCGGCGACGCCCGACAACGACTTCTGCTTCGACTACCTGCCTCGGTTGACGGGCAGCCACGGCACGTACGAGACGGTGATCGAGCAGATGAAGGGCACCTGCAAGGGCTACCTGCTGCTCGGCGAGAACCCGGCGGTCGGGTCCGCCGACGCGAAGGCGCAGCGGATGGGCATGGCCAACCTCGACTGGCTGGTCGTCCGCGACTTCTCGATGATCGAGAGCGCCACGTGGTGGAAGGACGGTCCGGAGATCGAGAGTGGGGAGCTGAAGACCACCGACATCGCCACCGAGGTGTTCTTCCTGCCCGCGGCCACCCACACCGAGAAGGACGGCAGCTTCACCAACACGCAGCGACTGCTGCAGTGGCACTACCAGGCCGTCGAACCGGCGGGGGACGCGCGCAGCGACCTGTGGTTCGCCTACCACCTCGGCCGCATCATCCGCGAGAAGCTCGCTGGTTCCGAGCGGGAACGGGATCGACCGATCCTCGATCTGACGTGGGACTACCCGACCAAGGGCCCGCACGACGAGCCCGAGGCCGAGGCCGTGCTCGCCGAGATCAACGGGTACGACTCGCAGGCCCGGCCGCTGTCGCGTTACCAGGAGTTGGAGCCCGACGGATCGACGGCGTGCGGCTGCTGGATCTACTGCGGTGTCTACGCCGACGGCGTGAACCAGGCGGCGCGGCGCAAGCCGTCGTCCGAACAGGACTGGGTCGCCGCCGAGTGGGCTTGGGCCTGGCCGTTGAACCGGCGCATCCTCTACAACCGCGCCTCCGCCGACCCCGATGGCAGGCCGTGGAGCGAGCGCAAGTCCTACGTGTGGTGGGACGCCGAGCAGGGCCGGTGGACGGGCCACGACGTACCGGACTTCGACGGCACAAAGCCTCCGGACTTCGTCCCGGACCCGGACGCGACCGGGCCCGACGCGCTGTCGGGTGTCGACGCGTTCGTGATGCAGTCCGACGGCAAGGCGTGGCTGTACGCGCCCGCCGGACTCACCGACGGGCCGCTGCCCACGCACTACGAGCCGCAGGAGTCACCGTTTTCGAACCTGCTCTACGGCCAGCAGCGCAACCCGGTGCGGGACGTGCTGCAGCACGAGTACGCCCGCTACCAACCCAGCGGTGCGCAGCCCGGTTCGGAGGTGTTCCCGTACGTCTCCACGACCTACCGGCTCACCGAACACCACACGGCGGGTGGCATGTCCCGGTGGCAGGCCTACCTGTCGGAGCTGCAGCCGGAGTTCTTCTGCGAGGTCTCGCCGCAACTCGCGGCCGAGCGCGGGCTGGAGCATCTGGGCTGGGCGACGATCGTCTCGGCTCGGGCCGCCATCGAGGCGCGTGTGCTCGTCACCGAGCGCATGTCCCCGTTGCGGATCCAGGGCCGGACACTGCACCAGATCGGGTTGCCGTACCACTGGGGTCCGAACGGCATCTCCACCGGCGACGCGGCCAACGAGCTGGCGGGCATGGCACTCGACTCCAACGTGCACATCCAGGAGGTGAAGGCGCTGGCCTGCGACATCCGGCCGGGACGGCGGCCGCGAGGACCGGCCCGTGTGGCGCTGGTCGAGGAGTACCGCCGGCGCGCGGGGATCACGGACGAGACGGGGACCGAGGTGTGACATGAGCAGTGCCGCGACCGAACCGGCCGGCCGGACCGGCTACGTCGACCACCCGCCCCGCATGGGCTTCTTCACCGACACGACGGTGTGCATCGGGTGCAAGGCCTGCGAGGTGGCGTGCAAGGAATGGAACGCCGTGCCCGACGACGGCCAGGAGCTCACGGGCATGTCGTACGACAACACCGTCGGGCTCGGTGCCAACACCTGGCGGCACGTGGCGTTCATCGAGCAACGCAAGCCGCTCGGCGTGGCCCAGACCGACCTGCATGCCGACACCGACGTGCTCGCACTGGCCGAGCAGGGGTCGGGCACCCCGCCGACGGAGGCCGGCATGACCCCGACCGCCCCCGGCATGGAGGGCGAGTTCCGCTGGCTCATGGCCTCGGACGTCTGCAAGCACTGCACGGAGGCCGCGTGCCTGGACGTGTGTCCCACCGGGGCGCTGTTCCGCACCGAGTTCAGCACGGTCGTGGTGCAGGAGGACATCTGCAACGGGTGCGGCTACTGCATCCCCGCCTGCCCGTTCGGGGTGATCGACCAGCGCAAGGGCGACGGCAGGGCCTGGAAGTGCACGCTCTGCTACGACCGGCTGGGCAACGGACTCGAACCCGCCTGCGCCAAGGCCTGCCCCACCGACTCGATCCAGTTCGGGCCCCTGGACGAACTGCGCGAGCGGGCGGCCCGCCGCGTGGGGCAGCTCCACGACGCCGGGATCTCGGACGCACGCCTGTACGGCGCCGACCCCGACGACGGTGTCGGCGGTGACGGGGCGTTCTTCCTGCTGCTGGACGAGCCCGAGGTGTACGGCCTGCCGCCGGACCCCGTCGTCACCACGCGCGACCTGCCGCGGATGTGGCGGCACGTCGGGTCGGCGGCGGCGACGCTGATCGCGGGTGCCGTGGCGGCCTTCCTCGGCGGACGAAGGGGTTGACGAGATGAGCGACGGCAGCAGTGTCGGCGGTGACGGACACGCCGACGGCCAGGCCGACGGACACGGCGCTGTGACGGCGCGTCCGGGTCGGGAGGCCATCACCGGCGCGCCGGGCCGGGTGTCCGGACGGCGGCGCAGGCGGGGACGCGGCGAACAGGCCATGGTCCCCGAGGCGGAGTTCACCTCCTACTACGGCAAGCCGGTGCTCAACGGTCCGGTGTGGAAGGTCCCGGACGTGCCCGCCTACCTGTTTCTCGGCGGCCTCGCCGGTGGGGCGTCGCTGCTCGCGGCGGGGTCGCAGGCCACCGGCCGCGGCCAGCTGGCCACGGTCACGAAGGTCGGGGCGCTCGGAGCGATCGGGGCGTCGGTCGTGGCGCTCGTGCACGACCTCGGACGACCCGCGCGGTTCGTCAACATGTTGCGGGTCATGAAGCCCACCTCCCCGATGAGCATGGGTTCCTGGCTGCTGTCCGTGTACGGCCCGATGGCGGGCATCGCCGCCGCGTCGGACGTCACGGGCCTCGTGCCGAGGATCGGCACGGCGGCGACGGTGGGTGCGGCGGTGACGGGTCCCGGCATCGCGTCGTACACGGCGGCGCTCGTGGCGGACACGGCCGTGCCCGCGTGGCACGACGCGCACCGCGAACTGCCGTACGTCTTCGTCGGGTCGGGGGCCGTGGCCGCCGGAGGGCTCGGTGTGCTTGCCGCCCGACGTCGCGCCGACCTGGCCCCCTCGCGCAACTTCGCCCTGTTCGGGACCGCGCTTGAGCTCGCGGCCTCGCGGCTGCTGGAGCGCAGGCTCGGGATGGTCGCCGAGCCGTACCAGCGGGGTCGGTCGGGAGTGTTGGTCCGCGCCGGAGAGGCGCTGGCCGTCGCGGGTACGGCAGGCGCCTTCGTGAGCCATCGCAGCAAGGTGGTGCGTGCTCTGTCCGGAACAGCCCTGCTCGTGGGGTCGGCGATGACGAAGTGGGGCGTGTTCGAGGCGGGCCGGGTGTCGGCGGCCGACCCGAAGTACACGGTGGTGCCGCAACGCGAGCGCCTGCGCAAGCGGCAGGAGGAGGCAGCCCGCGCGGAGAAGGCCGGCGAGAAGGCCGGAGAGAAGACCGGAGCCCCCACCGCCGATCGGTGAGCGCGCGGACCGCCCGGCGCAGCGCCGGCATCGTCCTCTACCGCGTCGTGTCGGGAGCGCCGCAGGTGCTGCTCGGCCACATGGGCGGGCCGTTCTGGGCGCGCCGGGACGCCGGGGCGTGGACGATCCCGAAAGGCGAGTACGACCCCGGCGAGACTCCCGAGGCCGCGGCGCGCCGGGAGTTCGGCGAGGAGCTCGGGGTGCCGCCTCCCGAGGGTGGTCTCGTGCCGCTCGGTGAGGTGCGCCAGTCCGGCGGGAAGATCGTGACCGCGTTCGCGTTGCACGGCGACCTCGACCTCGACGCGGTCGTGCCGGGCACCTTCGCGCTGGAATGGCCGAAGGGATCAGGCATCGTGCGGGAGTATCCGGAACTCGATCGCGTCGACTGGTTCGACCTCGATCGGGCGAGGGACGCGGTCGTGGTCGCACAGAGAGTGTTCCTCGACCGGCTCGAAGAACGGCTCGCCTGACCGGATTCCGCTCGGGCGAGTGTCCATCGTGGTGTCCCGGTACACCCACTCGACGGCTGCCCCGGCGGCCGTGATCTCGGGTGATTCCGAGTGTTGCGAACCAACTTCCTCGCTGCCGTTTGCCGCCCCCTGACCGGGGTACGTTCGGCACCATGAGCATCGCGCCGCAGACCTCCTCGGTGGGCACAGGTTCAACCCACGTTGTGGGGGAACCGGCTCATGCGATCGTGTTCGCCGACGGCACGACCGTGGAGATCCTCTCGTCCTATCCGGTACGCCCGGACGCCGATCTCCACAGCCTGGCACGGGCGGTCGAGTTCGCCTGTGCCCACTGCCGCGAACACTGCGAGGCGACACTCGTGGCTGTTCGCGACGACTGCCTGCTGTGCCCGGGCTGCTATGCGGCGCTCGACGTCGTCCAGGCGGCACCGGCGACCGAGATCCCGGACGCGCGCAGTGCGGCCTGACCGGTCCGGGACGTCGGCGGGCCCTTCGACTCTCCCCGCGGTGGCCTCGGCGGGGCAAGCTGACAGGAATCCCCCGTCGCGCCGCGGGGCGGGGGAGTCGAGGTCCGGTGTCCGCGGCAGGGGGCCGGTCCGCTGCGGGGAGTCGGCGGACCGGCCCGTCCACTGCACTGTCACCACGACGGCGTGAGGAGAGCAGGTGCGACGGACGAGGATGGCGTGGGGACGTTCGGCCGCCGTCGGCGTGGTGGCCGGGGTGGCCGGAGTCGCCGCCATGACGCTCGCCGAGAAACTGGAGCAGCGGATCACGGGACGTCCCGACTCCTACGTTCCCGCCCGCACCCTCGAACGACTGCTGGGACTCGCCCACGCGCGTGGGGGACGGGCGTGGCGCCGCAATCTCGCCATGCACGTGGGCCAGGGGAGCCTGCTCGGCGCGCTCCGTGGGGTGATGGCCGGAGCCGGGCTGCGCGGTCCGTGGTCGTCCCTGCTGTTCTACGCGGTGCGCCTGACCAACGACCAGACCTTCGAGAACGCCACGGGCGTCGGTGCGCCGCCGTGGACGTGGCCTCGGGACGAGCTCGTCGTGGACCTCGCGCACAAGGCGGTCTACGCCTTCGCCACCGGTCTGGTGGCCGACACCCTCGCGAACCGGTGGGGCCCCGGGCCGGGCCAGCTGCACGCCCGACTGGGGCTGGGGCGCCGACCCGACGTCGGCCCTCTGCCCCGGGAGTAGACATGTCGCTCGATCCGGCTCCCGACACGCTCACCTTCATCGGCACGGCGACGACCCTGCTTCGCCTCGGGCCGTTCACCCTGCTGACCGACCCGAACTTCCTGCACCGGGGCCAGTGGGTGCACATCGGACACGGTGTGCGCACGCGGCGTCGCACCGAACCCGCGGCACAACCGTCGGACCTGCCGGACCTCGACGCCGTGGTGTTGTCGCACCTGCACGGCGACCACTTCGACACCACCGCCCGACGCGAGCTCGACCGCGACGTGCCGATCCTGACGACCCACCACGCCGCCCGCAGACTGGGCCGGAGCGGGTTCACGTCCACCGCGCCGCTGCGCACGTGGAACACCGAGGTCCTGAAGAAGGGCGAGGCGACGGTGACCGTCACCGCCGTGCCCGCGCGGCATTCCGGCACCGTGCTCGATCACCTGGTGTTGCCGCCGGTGATGGGCAGCGTGCTGGAGTACCGCCCCACCCCGACGTCCTCGCCGCTGCGGATCTACCTCAGCGGCGACACACTGCCGCACCGGCAGCTGCGGCCGATCGCCGAGCGGTTTCCCTCCCTGGACCTCGCGGTGATGCACCTCGGCGGCACCCGCGTCCTCGGCCTGTGGTTGTCGATGAACGACCGGCACGGCGCCGATCTGCTGGAGTTGCTCGAACCCGCCGAGGCCGTGCCCGTCCACCACGACGACTATGGCCTCTTCACCTCGCCGGTGTCGAACTTCCTCGTCGAGGTGGCCGAACGCCGGCTGCCGACGCAGGTCCGCCTGCTGCGTCGCGGGGAGAGCCTCTCCTTGAGGACCGAACGCTGACGCCGTTGGTCAGCGGAGGGAGTGCGGGGTGGGTCTCGGGTCGGCGCTCCACCGCGTGAGCAGCTCGTCGAGGACGACGTAGACGTCGGGGTCGAGGCCCATGCCCGTGTGCGTGCTGTGCACCTCGACGCAGTCGGCGTACGGGTCCTGACAGAGAGTCCACGGCACCACCGTGTCGCGGCGGGAGAACACCGACACCGCCGGCACGCGCCGGGGCAGCGGTGTGCGCAGCAGTGCCCGGTTCGTGCGGTAGCAGTCGCCGTCGAGGCAGTCGGCGTCGAGGAGTCCGGGAACGCCCCACGCCGACGCCCGCACCAGAGTGCGTGCGAACTCCACTCCGCGGGCGTGGACGCCGAGCGGGTCGAGTACGGGCGCGGCGAGCATCACCAGCCCGCGCACCAGGTCCGGGCGGCGGACGGTCGCGATCCTGGCGAGCCAGCCGCCCCGGCTCTGCCCGACGACGATCACCCGGCGACCGGTGACTTGGGCCAGCTCGTCCACGCGTCGTTCGATGCGCTGCACGAGTGAGGCCGTGCACCCCAGGTTCAGCCCGGTGCGGGTGCCGCGCGGTCGGTATCCGCGGGCCGCCAACCAGGCGCGCAGGGGCCGCAGGCTCCAGTCACCGAATCCGAAACCGGGAACGAGCAGGACCCCCTGCCCGGCTCCGTCGTCGGGCCGGCGCGCTCGCCACACCGGGTGCCGCACGAGACGCGGAATCATTCGCGCCGTCACGACGAGCACCGCTTCCTGCGAGGACCACATGCGGGTCCATACCCGCTGACTCACCGGCTACGCGCGCGGCGAGGGGTCAGCTCAGCCGGAACCGCAGGGTCGTGATCGCGCCCGAGACCGTCACGGCGGGACGACCGAGCTGCACCGGTGCCACGCCGGTGGCGTCGAACAGCCGCACCCCACCGCCGAGCAGCACGGGCACCACGTGCACCAGGAGCTCGTCGACGAGCCCGCGCTCGACGCACTGCCGGGCGACGTCCGCGCCGAGCACGAGCAGGTCGCGTCCCCCGGCCGCCGCGAGCGCCGTGTCCACAGCCGTGTCGATGCCGCCGGACAGGAACTCGATCGACGGATCCCGCTCGTCGTCCGGAGGCCGGTGGGTGAGCACGAACTGGCGGCCGCGCCAGGCCCCGCCGAACGCCTCACGGGCCTCCGGACGCTGTCCCGGTCTGCGGCCCACGTCGTAGGTACCTCGACCGCACAGGATCGCTCCGGTCCGCTCGATCACCTCCTCGGCCTCGGTGATCGGGTCGGGGTAGGCGAACGCCCAGTCCATCGCGTGGTCGGGGCCGGCGACGAAGCCGTCGACCGACAGCGTGGTGTGCCAGCGCACGATGCCCATGTCGCACTCCTTCGGTAGGGGGTGCGAGGGTGGACAACCCGACGCGACGGGATTCATCGCGTCGGGTCCGGCGCGACGATCAGGCGGTGAGTCGCAGTCCCGTCTCGGGGTCGAACGTGTGCGCGGCGTCCGTGTGGCGCAACGTGACACGCATGGTCTCGCCGAACGACGGAGCCCGGTCGGCCTCGGTGCGCACGATGAACCGCTCGTGCCGGCCACCGACATCCACCTGTCCGTACACGTAGGCGTCGGAGCCGAGGACCTCGACCAGTTCGACCTTCAGCTCCAGCGCGGCTTCGTCGGCCGTCGCGGCCCGCAGACCCTCGGGCCGGATGCCCACGGTCACCTCGCGCAGGTTCGCGGCATCCCCGGTCAGCACGTCACGGGCGACCGGCACGGTCAGCCCGTCCAGTTTCGCGCCGCCGTCGGTCAGCGGCACCGTCGTGAGGTTCATGGCGGGAGAGCCGATGAAGCCGGCCACGAACACGTTGACCGGGCTGTCGTAGAGCGCCTTCGGGGTGTCGCACTGCTGGAGGACGCCGTTCTTCAACACCGCGACACGGTGTCCCATCGTCATGGCCTCGACCTGGTCGTGCGTGACGTACACCGTGGTGGTGCCCAGCCTGCTCTGCAGCGCCGTGATGTTCGCGCGGGTCTCGACGCGCAGCTTCGCGTCCAGGTTGGACAGCGGCTCGTCCATGAGGAACACGGCGGGTTCCCGGACGATCGCGCGGCCCATCGCGACCCGCTGCCGCTGGCCGCCGGACAGGGCCTTCGGCTTGCGGTCGAGGTAGTCGGTGAGGTCGAGCAGGCGGGCGGCCTCGGCGACCCGCTCGGCGATCTCGGTCTTCGGCACCCGCTTGATTTTGAGGGCGAAGCCCATGTTCTCGGCGACCGTCATGTGCGGGTACAGCGCGTACGACTGGAACACCATCGCGATGTCGCGGTTCTTGGGGGAGACGCCGGTGACGTCCTTGCCGCCGATGGTGATGGAGCCCTCGTCGACGTCTTCGAGCCCCGCCAGCATGCGGAGGGCCGTGGACTTGCCGGAGCCCGAGGGGCCGACCAGGACGAGGAACTCGCCGTCGGCGATGTCGAGGGAGAGCTTGTCCACCGCGCGCACGGGAGGACTGCCCGGGAAGAGTCGGGACGCTTCGACGAACGACACCTCGGCCATGCTGGGTTGGTCCTCTCCTGCGGGCGAGCCCGGGGAAGGCTCGCGGTGTCGCACTGTCTACCGTCGGTCACCCGTTCGTGGCTAGAGTTCGTTAGTCCAGTGGACTGACAAATGTGGGGCAGGTGAGCTCGTGGACTGGGCCAACCCGGCGAGACAGGGCGGTCAACACGCCCACAACCTGGCACTCGTCGCCCGGCTGATCGCGGGCCACGGCCCGGTGTCGCGAGCGGAGCTGGCGAAGCGGAGCGCGCTGACGAAGACCACGGTCACCCAGTTGGTGGGGGAGTTGCTCGATGCCGGGTTGGTGCGCGAGCTGGGCACCACCCGGCACAGCGGCCCGGGCAGACCGGCCACGCACCTCGTGCTGAACGCCTCCGGACCGGTCGGGGTCGGCCTCCAGGTCGAGGCGGACCACGTCGCGGGCTGCGTGCTCGACCTGACGGGCCGGGTCCGCGACCGCGCGTTGCGCCGGGTCGACGACGTTCGCGGGGACCCGGGGGCGTCGGTGAAGGCGGCCGAACCGGTGCTGCGCCGGCTGCTGGCCTCGGCGGATGCCCAGGACTCGGTGGTCGCCGGGATCGCGGTCGGCGTGCCCGGGCGGGTCGACGCGGAGGGCCGGGTGCGGTCGGTGGAACTCGACTGGCGCGATGTTCCGCTGTCCGGGCTGCTGCTGCGCCGACTGGAGTCGTTGAGCGGCGGACTCATCCCCGTGACCGTGCACGACACCTTCCGGCTGACCGCGCTCGCCGAGTGGTGGTTCGGCCCGGGGGACGTGGTGCCGCCGTTGCTGGTGGTCGGCGGTGAGCTCTCGCTGGGAATCGGTGTGGTCGAGGACGGCGACAGCTGGGACCGCGGGCCGGTGGGTCCGTTGGGACACGTGCGGGTCCGGCGCAACGGCGGCCTGTGCCGGTGCGGCGCCCGCGGGTGCCTCGACACCGTCGCGGGGCCGCGTGCACTGCTCCGGACGGCGGCTCCCGAAACACCGGTGACGTCGCGTCTTCCGGGCGGCGACGGGCGGATGCGGGCACTGGCCCGGTCGGCCGCTCCGGAATCGGAGACGGCGTTGCGTCGAGCGGCCTCCGCGCTCGGTGACGCACTTGCGGGACTGTCGGTCGTGTGCGAACCGGCACGGGTGGTGCTCGGGGGACACCTCGCCGCGCTCGGCACCGAGTTCGCCGACCAGGTGGCCGGTGAACTCGGTCGCCGTCGTCCGGGCGACACGCCGCCGGTGTCGGTGTCGACGCTGGGCGGCGATGCCGTGGCGCTGGCGGCCGCCGCGACCGTGACGCGGCGGCTCGTGGAGAACCCCGCCCGCTGGCTGGCGAGCTAGCCGCTCAGGCGGCCGGGCCGGTGAGGTCCGGAGCCAGCCGTCGCAGGCAGTCGCGCACGGCGTCGGTGAGTTCCTCGGCTGTGGCGACGCCGCTGACCTCGGTGGCCTTGACCCACGCGCTGACGGAGTGCTGGGCGAACGTCTGCACCTCCGTCGACGCACGCCAGGCCGCGGGTTCCGGCTTCACGTCGTCGGCGAGGAAGCGTTCGAGGCCTGCGATCGCCACGTCCCAGCCGGGGCCGTGCCGCACCGCGCCGTCGCGCTCGATGCCGGTGTGGACCAGTTCGACCACCGTGTCTCCCCGGTCGTCGGGAGCCATGCGCACGGTGACCACGACGTTGTCGCCGCCCCAGGTGACGGTGAACAGGTGCGGTGCCGTGCACTCCAGCACCGTTCCCGCCACCTGGTTGGCGACGTCGAACGTGCCGTCGGCACGCAGGTCGCCGGTCACGGGGGCGAACCATCGGGCGAGACGATCGGCGTCGGTCAGGGCAGCCCACACGGTCGCGGGCGGGGCCGGGAACCGACGCCGCAGGACCAGACCGAACTCCGCGGTCTCGGCGGCCCGCACCTCGCGATGTGTCGCGGTGAGCCGGTCGGCGATGTCGATCATCTGGTTGTCCTCCCCACGGCCGACGTCACCCCGGGGGCCACGTGAGGTTCCGGCCACCCAGCACGTGACAGTGGGCGTGGAACACGGTCTGGCCGCCGTCCTCGCCCGTGTTGAACACGAGGCGGTAGCCGGAGGCATCCACGCCGTCGATCTTGGCGACCTCGCCCGCGACCGCGAGCACCTCTCCGGCGAGCTGCGGATCGGCTGCGGCCATGGCGGCGGCGTCGGAGTGGTGTTCCTTGGGGATCACGAGGATGTGCGTGTCGGCCTGGGGAGCGATGTCCCGGAAGGCCAGCACGGTCTCGGTTTCGTGCACCACGGTGGCGGGCACGGAGCGCTCGACGATCCGGCAGAACAGGCAGTCTGTGCTCACGGGCTCACTGTATGCGGCGGGGTGCGGGCGCGCGAGGAAGGGGCCGCGAATTCCGGCTTCCGCCAACGGGTGGAGCCGGAATCCGCGCCGCCTCAGTGCGCCTTGTGGTAGGCGTCGGCGACCTCCGACGGGATGCGTCCGCGGTCGGAGATCTCGTAACCGTTCTTGCGGGCCCAGGCGCGGATGGCCTGGTTCTGCTCGCGTTCGGCCGAGGAGGAGCGAGCCGGCGCGGCGGGGCTGCTGCCCCGGCGGCGCGAGCTCGTCCGCTTGCGGCCGCCGGACCGGCGGGCGTGCTCGATGTACTGGGCGAGCGCGTCCCGCAGCTCCTCCGCGTTCTCCGCCGACAGATCGATCTCGTAGGTGACACCGTCGAGGGCGAACTGCACTGTCTCGTCGGCCTCGGACCCGTCGAGATCGTCCACGAGGTGGACAAGAATCTGCTGCGCCACCAGTTCCTCCTGCTTCGCGCCTGTTCGGCGAATGAATTAAGTCTGTTGATCCGGAAGTGTACCCGACGGTCTTGGGGGCCGATCGGGTGCCGTTTGCTGCGCCCGGAGAAAAGGAAACGTGCTGGTCCGGTTCCTGATGGGGTTCGGTGTGGCCCCGAGAATGCTCGCCGCAGTTGTGAGGAAGCGAAGCGTATTCACCGCAGGTGGGGGTCGTGGCCGCGAACACTCCGGACCGGCCGCCGGGCGAGATTCTCTCGTATAACGCCCTATACGACAGGGCGTTTTCCCGTACCCCACAACCACTTTCGAGCCTCCCTGTTGTTCGTGGGCGGACCGCGGTGTGAGCCCGACGGCACAAAGGACACCGCGCCGCGCGCGGCGCCGGGGCGACACAATGGCCGACACAAAGCCCGGCGCAAAGGGTGCCGACTCGGTGCGGTCCGCGGGCAACGGAAGGCCCCGTCGGTCGACCACTGCTGCGACGGGTGATTCCGTTGACCGGAACGATGAGGGTGATCGCGCTTATTCCGACCGGGTGTCGTAGTGGAAAAACGTGCCGGGAAAGCGCTGTCGGCCTGGGCGGTCCTGCCCGAATGGTGTCTCGCCGGGCGGGTGGTAATGCGTCCGGAAAAGGAGAGGTCGCGTTACCCGGGTGGGTAGTGTGAGGGTGGTCTTTATGTCCGCCGCGCACGGGGTTTCCGTGCGGTCACGAGGGGAGCGGTCCTTGATCCACGACAGCGGCACCCAGGCGACGGTCGCGCGGCTGCGCGCCGACACTCCCGCATGCGAGAACGTGGTGCACTTCGACAACGCGGGCTCGGCCCTGCCGCCCCGGCCGGTCGTGGACCGCGTGATCCGCCACCTGCGTCGCGAGGAACAGATCGGCGGATACCTGGCCGCCGACGAGGTCCGGGACGAACTCGCCGACGGCTATGCGGCCCTCGCCCGGCTGGTGGGCGCCCGTCCGGAGGAGATCGCGGTCACCGACAGCGCCACGCGCTCGTGGGTCTCGGTCTTCACGGGCGTGTCGTGGCGGGAGGGCGACCGCGTTCTCACCGCCGCCTCCGAATATTCCAGCAACCTCATCGCCATGTTCGAGGCGGCACGCGAACGCGGTGTCCGGGTGGAGCGGGTGCCGAGCGCCGCCGACGGCGACGTCGACGTGGACGCGTTGTCGGCGATGCTCGACGACCGCGTGCGCATGGTCGCGATCACGCACGCGCCGACCAACGGCGGCCTGGTGCAACCGGTGGAACGCATCGGCGCGGCCCTCGGGGACCATCCCGCCCTGTTCCTCGTCGACGCCTGCCAGAGCATCGGCCAGCTGCCGCTCGACCTCGACACCGTCAACGCCGACGCGCTCTCGGCGACGGGCCGCAAGTACCTGCGCGCTCCCCGCGGTACCGGCTTCCTCGCGGTGCGCGGCTCGGCGCTGGAAGACCTGACGCCGGTGCACGTGGACCTCGACTCGGCGTGGCTGGAGGACGGCCGGGTGCGCCTGCGCGGCGACGCCCGGCGGTTCGAACTGTTCGAGCGCAACGTCGCCGCGGTCCTCGGACTCGGCGAGGCCGCGCGGTACTACCTCGACGTGGGTCCGGAGTGGGTTCACGAGTACGTCACCGGGTTGGCCGAACACCTCCGCGAGCGCCTCACCGAGCTGAGCGACGTGGAGGTGACCGACATCGGCTCGTGCCGCTCGGGCATCGTGTCGTTCCGCGCGCACACCGTCCCCGCGCGCGAGCTCGTCGCCCGCCTGAAGGAGCGTGGGGTCCACGCGACGGTGTCCCGCGCGTCGTCCACCCCGTGGGACATGGGAGACCGGGAACTCGACGAGCTGGTGCGGGCCTCGGTCCACTACTACAACACACCGGACGAGGTGGCCCGCTTCTGTGCGGAGGTCGCGTCGATGCTGCGCTGACGCGGGGTGCGGCGCCCGACGAGGAGCCTGCATCCGGGGCGGGGACCGTTCACACTCGACCGTAAGCCGGGAAGACGAGAGGAGCCGCCATGCGCTGCGTCGTGTTCGGAGCCACCGGCTACATCGGCGGACGCCTCGTGCCCGAACTCCTGGCCGCCGGGCACCAGGTCCGCGCGGTGGCCAGGAACCCCGTCAAGCTCTCCGGTTTCGCGTGGCGCGACCGGGTCGACGTCGTGCGGGCCGATGTCACCGATGCCGCCACCGTCGCCGACGCCGTGCGTGACCAGGACGTCGTCTACTACCTCGTCCATTCCCTGACCCACCGGGAGTTCGCCGACCTCGACCGCGCGGCGGCGCGCACCGTGGCCGACGCGGCGCGGGCGGCGGGGGTGTCGCGCATCGTGTATCTCGGTGGCATCGTGCCGCGTGAGCAACCCGGGGCACGGCCGTTGTCCGCGCATCTCGCCTCGCGGTCGGAGGTCGGGCGGATCCTGCGGGAGAGTGCGGTGCCCACCGTGGAACTACGCGCCGCCGTCGTGCTCGGATCCGGTTCGGCGAGCTTCGAGATGCTGCGCTACCTCACCGAGAACCTGCCGGTCATGGTGACACCGCGCTGGGTGCGCAACCGGATCCAGCCGATCGCCGTCCGCGACGTCCTGCACTACCTCGTCGGCGCCGCCACCGCGCCCGGACGGATCAACGCGGCGTTCGACATCGGCGGCCCCGACGTGTTGACCTACCTCGACATGCTGCGGCGTTACGCGGCCGTCGCCGGACTGCGTCGGCGGTGGATCGTCGTGGTCCCGTTGCTGACGCCGTGGCTGTCGGCGCAGTGGGTCAACCTCGTGACTCCCGTGCCGCGCGCCCTCGCCGTGCCGCTCGTCGAGTCACTCGTGCACGAGGTGGTGTGCCGGGACCACTCGGTCGCCGACGTCATCCCCGACCCGGTGGGCGGCCTGACCCCCTACGACCGCGCCGTCGAGCGGGCGCTGACGCGCGTCCGCAACGCCGACGTGCCGACACGCTGGTCGGACGCCACACCCGGCGACCCGTCGGAGCCGATGTCGTCCGACCCCGCGTGGTCCGGCGGTTCCGTCTACACCGACGTCCGGGAAGGCCGCACGAACGCCGACCCGGACACGGTGTGGGACGTGGTCGAATCCATCGGCGGCGAGACCGGGTGGTACTCGTTTCCGCTCGCGTGGTCCGTGCGGGGGTGGATCGACCGCCTCACCGGCGGGGTCGGGCTCCGGCGCGGGCGACGGGATCCCCGCCGACTCCGGGCGGGCGAGGCACTCGACTGGTGGCGAGTGGAGCGACTGGACCCGCCACGGTCGTTGCGGTTGCGCGCGGAGATGCGACTGCCGGGCGAGGCGTGGCTGGAACTCCGTGTGGAACCGGACGACGACGGCGGCGCGCGCTACCGGCAGCGGGCGGTGTTCGTGCCGAGAGGTGTCGCCGGCCATCTCTACTGGAAGGCGGTGACACCGTTCCACGCGCTGGTGTTCGGGGGCATGACCGCAACATCACCGCGGCCGCCGACGGTCGTGCGCGGCGGGCGCGCCGCTGACACCGGTCGACTCTTCTGCGATCACAGTTGTCCGTAGTCACCGACCCGGCGGCCGCCCACCCAGGTCTGCAACACCGTCGTCTGCCACAGCGCACGACCCTGTTCCAGCTCGAACGGATTCTGGTCCACCAGAACGAAGTCGGCCCACTTCCCGGGTTCCAGCGAGCCGAGCACCCGCTCCTGGTGGGCGGCGTGCGCCGCGTCCAGGGTGAACGCCCGCAGTCCCTCGGCGACCGTCATCGCCTGGTCCGGATACCACCCACCGACCGGCTTGCCCTCCTTGTCGGTGCGGGTCACGGCCGCGTGCCAGCCCTCGAACGGATTCTCCGACGACACCGGGAAGTCCGAACCGGCGGCGAGCATCGTGCCCTGGTCGAGCATCGAGCGCCACGCGTAGGCCCCGGCCATCCGGTCTGGACCGACCCGCTGCTCGGCCATGTTCATGTCGTCGGTGGCGTGGACGGGCTGCATCGACGCCATCAGGCCGAGCTCGGCGAATCGCGGGATGTCCCCGACGTCGACCACCTGGGCGTGCTCGATGCGGTGCCGTAGTTCTGGGCCCGAGCTCGTGGACAGGACCTCGGCGAACGCGTCCAGAACCATCCGGTTGCCGTGGTCGCCGATGGCGTGGACGGCGGCCTGGTACCCGGCCTCGACGATCCGCGTCAGCCGCGAGGTCAACTCCTCCTGCGACATCTGGAGCAAGCCACGGTTTCCCGGGTCGTCGCTGTACGGCGTGAGCAGCGCGGCGCCGCGGCTCCCCAGGGCTCCGTCGACGTAGAGCTTGACGGTCCGCACGCGGAGCATGTCGTCGGCCACCGAATCAGCGCGCACGTCGGCGCCCACCTCGGTGAACGCGTCCCAGTCCAGGAACACGTTGAGCCGCAACGACAGCGAGCCGGCCGCCGCCCGCTGGTGCAGCACCGCGAGTTCGTCGGCCGCGGTGCCCGCGTCGCTGGCGGAGGTCAGGCCCACCTCGTTCAGTCTGCGCTGGGCGGCCTGCAGTCGTTGCTCGTGTTCCCGTCGCCCGGGACGCGGAAGGTGTGCCTGCACCAGCTCCTGCGCGGCGTCCACGAACACCCCGGTCGGCCGGCCCTCCGGGCCGTGCACGATCTCTCCGCCCTCGGGGCTGCGCGTGTCCGCGTCCACGCCACTCGCCCGCAGGCCTGCGGTGTTGGTGACACCGGCGTGGCCGTCCACGCGCGTCAACCACACCGGTCGGTCCGCGACCACCTCGTCCAGGTCGGCGGCGTTCGGCCTGCGACCGAGCCCCCAGACGACCTCGTTCCAGCCCCGACCGACGATCCACGGCAGGTCGGGATGCTGTTCGGCATAGCGGCGCAGCGCCCGCATCGCCTCGTCCAGCGAGCGGGTTCCGGCCAGATTCAGCTGGGTCTCGTTGGCACCCAGGCCCCAGATGTGTCCGTGGGCGTCGTGCAGACCCGGCAGACACACCCGGCCCCGGCCGTCGATCCGCCGTGCGCCCTCGGAGTTGCCGGGATCGAGGGCCTCGACGTGGCCGTCACCGCTGATCAGCAGGCTGCCGAACTCGCGTAGCTTCCCGCCGGCGAAGGTGTAGCCGCGGACGTTGTCCAGCAGGACGGGGCCCTCGCCGCCCGGCCGAGGCGCGGACTGTTCGGCGCCGCAGGCCGCGAGCACACCGGGTGTCGCGGCGGTGGCCAGCCCGACACCGACCAGCCGCAGGAACTGGGCACGGGTGAGCGGAGTCCGGCGTGGGGTGGATCGGTGGCAGACGTCGCACATGCGTGCTCCTTCGATCACGGCACCGGGCGAAGCGCTCCTCAGTCTGACACTGCTGTCCGTGATCGGTCCATCACCGATTTTCCCACCAGGACGGCGGCGGGGGCCGCTAGTCGGCCGACTGCTCGTTGTGGCTGCGTTGGTGCAGCGCCAGCATGCGCGCGTCGAGAGCCGCCGCGATCTCGGCGGCCGCTTTGAGTTCGGCGGCGAACTCCGGAGGTACCGCGCCGCCGCTTTTGTAGAAGAGTTCGTGCTCGGCCGCTGCCCAGAAATCCATCGCGATGGTCCGGATCTGCAGTTCCACGGTGACCAGTTCGCTGCGGTCCGACAGCGCCACCGGCACCTTCATGATCAGGTGCAGACTCCGGTAGCCGTTCGGCTTCGGCGCGGCGATGTAGTCCTTGGTCTGCACGATCTCCATGTTGTGGCGCCGGAGCAGATCGCGGATGAGATAGACGTCGGACACGAACGGGCACACCACCCGGACTCCGGCGATGTCGTCGAGGTGCCGCCGCGCGCTCTCGGGATCGACCGGCAGGCCCCGCCGGCGAAGCTTCGCGACGATCGCCGCCGGACTTTTCACGCGCGAGGTGATGTGTTCGATCGGGTCGTGCTCGTGGATGTGGTCGAACTCCTCGCTCCAGATCCGGAGCTTCGTCATGATCTCGTCGATGGCGAACTTGTGCAGTCGCAGGATGTGCGTGGCCCGCCGGACGAAATCGGCGAGCACGCTGTCGTCCAACGCCGTGTCGGCCAGCGCCCCGACGGCCTCCCGGCGAGGCGACGACCACCCTGGCTCTGCTTCGCGCGGTGATCTTTCCGTGGGCAACATCGCCACCTCCGAGAGCATTCTCGACACCAGAATAGGTTCGAGTCGGAGCCGCTCGCCGCAACTGTGGGATGGGCCTCACAGCCCCTGCTGCATCGTGTCCGCGCTTCCCGTACGCATGTCCGCGCCCTGCGACGCCGACACGCGTACGCAGGGCGCGGACACGGCTGCTGGTGATCCCACCGCCCAGTTGGGTCCGGAGGGTCTCAGTCCCACATCAGCGCTGCGGTTCGATCCACACGTTGCGGTAGCGGACCTCGTTGCCGTGGTCCTGTAGGAGGATCCGCCCGGCGGTGGGGCCCTCGGGGCGGCCGTTGCCGGTGGGGCCGGCGAGGGCGACGTCGTCGTGGACGGTGACCCCGTTCCACACCACCGTGACCCGGGCGTCCTCGACCTTGTTCCCGTCGTCGTCGAAGCGGGCGGCGCGGAACGTGATGTCGTAGGTCTGCCACATCTCCGGTGCTGTCGCGGCGTTGACGTCGGCGGCCTTGAACTTGTAGATCGCGGCCGCGTCGTCGTCGTTCAACGGGACCTTGCCGTAGGAGTCGAGGACCTGAACTTCGTAGCGTTCCTGCAGGTACACGCCGCTGTTCGCCCGGTCCTGGCCGGTGACGTCCGGTGGATACTCCGGCAGCCAGAACTCGACGTGCAGGCGGAAGTCCTCGAAGGACTGCTCGGTGCGGATGTCTCCGCAGCACACCTCCATCGCGCCGTCGACCAGCGGCCACTGCGCCGTGCGGCCGTCGGTGTGTTGCCAGGCGCCGCGGTTCTGCCCGTCGAACAACGTGATGCGCTCGCCCTGCCGGTGCACCGTGATGAGGTCGAGATTGACGTGCCCGATGTCGTCCGGTCCGTGGGTGTAGGTGATGGTGTTGTGCCCTGCTCGGAGTCGCACGGATTCCGTCCGGCTGGACCAGCTGTCCCAGTCGCCGGTGCTGAGCAGATCGATCTGCCTGGGTTCGCGGCCGTTGACCGCCATGCTGAGGCTCTTGGTGCCCTCGGCGGGGTTCGGGCCGTTGGAGTAGCGCAGTCCGATGTCGTGAACGCCGCCGCGTTCCACGGTGACGTGGAACGTCGTGGACGCGCCCTCGGTGCCGTAGCCGTCGACGAACCCACCGCCCGAGTATCCAATGTGGTTTGTGGCGATGGCCGCGCCGCCGGAGAGCGTCGCCTCCTCGGCTTCGTACGTCGTCACCGGCGGCTCCGCGCCCGGCAGCCGGTTGAGCGTGTACCAGGCTTCGGTGCTCCACAGCGACTGACCGTCGGCCGAGGTGAACGGCCTCGGCGAGCGGACGTGCACCACGCGATCGGGGCGTAGGCCGGCGATGGTCAGCGTGACCGTGGTGCCGTCCTCGGACAGCGTCGCCGACGTCACCGGGAGAGTCTCCTCGTCGACCTTCGGTCCGCCGTAGTTCGGCGTCGGCACGTACCGCCACTGCGTGACCCGGTAGTGAGCCGCCAGGTCCTGCGCCGTCTCCTCCGACACGGGACGGGTGTATTCGAGCTCGAACCCGCCCGGCACGGCGCGCATCGCGCGGATGTCGAACGCGTTGTCGCCGGTCGGGGTCAACTTCTGCAGGCCGTGGGTGAGCTTGCCCTCCTGGCCCCAGTTGCCTCCCGCGCCGAGGCCACCCAGGTAGATCGCGCCGTCCGGGCCCGTGGTGATGCGGTTGACGCCCACCTCGAGTCCCTGGGTCATCCGGAACACCGCGCCCTGGTACTCGCCCTTCACCTTCTCCACGAAGGCGCGTTGGATACCGCCGTAGGTGACGTCGCCGAACAGGAGCTGCCCGGCGAACGGGCCTTCCTCGACCGACAGCGGTGTGCTGGGGGAGTTGGCGATCTCGTTCTGCGGCAGCCACAACACCGGCTTGGTCACCGGCTGCTCGTCGAAGGGGCCGGCCGGATTGGTGTAGTGGTTGAAGAACCGGTCCTGCTTGATGTGGACGAGCTTCGAGGCGGGAAGCCAGCCGCCCTGGTTGTCCGTCACGAACAGCTCGTCGCCCGGACCCCAGCCGAGGCCGTTGGGCGTGCGCAGCCCGCCCGCGACGTGGGAGACCTCGCCGGTCCGGCGGTTCACCTTGATCGTCGTGCCGCGATTCTCCGACGGCTGAGGATCGGTGGTGGCGCCACCGTAGTCGATGGCCACCGACAGGTTCGCGTAGAAGAAGCCGTCGCGGTAGAGCAGTCCGAAGGCGAACTCGTGGAAGTTGTCGCTGAACGGCCAGGTCGCCACCGTGTGGTACTCGTCGACGACGTCGTCGCCGTCGACGTCGACCAGTTCGGTCAGCTCGTGCTTCTGCGACACGTAGATCGTGCCGTCGACGACCGCCAGGCCCATGGGCTCCTTCAGCCCCTCGGCGACGCGGGTGACGCTCACCGTTTCCGGGCTGGTGTCGCCGGTGACGTTGTCCAGCAGGTAGACCTCACCCGTGACGTTGTCCGTGCCGCCCCAGGTGGCGATCGCCAACCGGCCGTCGGGAAGCCAGTCCATCGCCGACACCTGTGGCTCGAACCCCTCGGGACGGAGATCGGTGAGTGCGTAGTTGGGGTGCACGTCGGTGAGCGGCATCCCGTCGCCCGGCGTGTCGGTGCCGCTCTCGCACTCCTTGCGGCCCGGCGCCGTGACGCGGACGACGTCGGCGTCGGTGCTCAGCACCGAGCTCGGCATCACCTCGAAATCCGCTGCGCCGGGCGGCCGCCACTCCAGCGTCACCTGCTGCTCGCCGGTGCGGTCGAAGTGCTCGACGAGCAGCGAGTGATATCCGGTGGTGAGGCGGGTGGTGCCCTCCTTCGGCTCGGCCGCGTGCAGACCGTCGTGGTCGATGACGACGTCGTCGTCGATCGTGAGTCGCGAGCCGTCGTCGCTGGTGAGCCGGAACGTGTACTCGCCGTCCTCGGCGACGTCGAGGTTGGCGATGGCGTGGGAGACGAAGTGGTCGTCGATGCCACCGAAGTCCTCGGTGGAGGTCCAGTCGATGGCGGGCTTCAGCACGTCGACGTTGGGAGTCTGACCGGGTTTCAGTGTGCAGATCTCGCTCATCGGCTGCTGCACGTCGTACACCCGCAGGGTGACACCCGGTTCCTGCGGGGGAATGTCGGCCTGCGCTGCGGCGTGGGCCGGGAGGAGGAGTCCGGTGGTGACCATCGAGGCGGTGAGGACGCTGACGACTCTGACGGTGGTGTTGCGTCCGGATGGGCGGCGGCGGGACGGTTTCGGCTGCATTCACGCTCCTCGTGGCGTGGCGGATCGCTGCGGGGTCGATCACCGGGCAACACGTGTGGAGTGCCGACGCGTCGTGCACGTGACGATAGAAGTCCGTCACGCGGCCGTCGAGAGGATTTTGTTCAATTCATGCAGAACGAGTAGTGCGATACCCAGAAGTCGCCCTCAGCATCGTGTCCGCGCTTCCCGTACGCGTGTTCGCGCCGTGCGACGCCAACACGCGTACGCAGACGGCGGACACGGCTGTGTCGGGGACGGTCACTTGCCGAGCTTGCCCGGATCGAATGTCGTGCGGCGTTCGACGAGCGCGTTGATCAGCCAGAAGAGGAGGCCGATCGCCAGCAGGATGCCCGCCACGATGTACTCCGTGGCGGGCCGGCCGGACAGCGGGCTCGCGAAGAACGCGCAGGTCACCGCTCCCAGGATCGGTACCCAGGTCGGTGCGCGGAAGTGTTCGTGCTCGACCTCGTCGCGCCGCAGCACGAGCACGGCGATGTTGACGACCGTGAACACGGCGAGCAGCAGCAGCGACGTCGTGCTGCCCAGATCGGCGATCTCCAGCGTGCTCACCAGGATCACCGCGAGCAGGCTGGTGAACAGGATCGAGACCCACGGCGTGCGGCGGGCCGGGTGCACCACGGCGAACGGCGACGGGATGACGTGCTCCTGCGCCATGCCGTACACGAGCCTGCTGGCCATCATCATGTTGATCAGGGCGGTGTTGGTGACGGCGAACAGGGCGATCAACGAGAAGACGAACGGCGGGAACCACGGCGCCGCGGCCTGCACGACCAGGAGCAGCGGTCCGTCGGAGGCGGCCAGCGTGTCGGTCGGCACGAGGGTCGAGGTGATCAGCGCGATCAGCAGGTAGATGGTGGCGGTGATGCTCATTCCGAGCAGGAGAGCGCGCGGGAACGACCTGGTGGGGTTCTTGGTTTCCTCGGCCATGTTGACCGAGTCCTCGAAGCCGACCATCGCGAAGAACGCGAGTGCGGTGGCCGAGGTGACCGCGAGCAGCGGCGTGGTGTCGGGATCGAACCTCACCAGCCGACCGGGGTCGGGGTCGATGTCGGGGCTGTGCGTCCCGGTGAACAGGGCGTAGGCACCGAACACGATCACGATGAGCAGTCCGGTGATCTCCACACAGGTCAGGACCACGTTCATCCGGACCGACTCGCTGACGCCCCGGAAGTTGATCACGGACAGGAGTACCAGGAACCCGATCGCCACGAGCCACGCCCAGCCGGAGACGTTCTCACCGACGATCGCCTCCAGGTAGTCGCCGCTGAACGCCTGCGCCGCGGACGATGCCGAGGTGATGCCCGAACTCATCACCGCGAACGCGATGAGGAAGGTCAGAAGGTGCACGCCGAAGGCCTTGTGCACGTACAGCGGCGCGCCCCCGGCCCTCGGGTACTTGCCGACCAGCTCCAGGTAGCTGAACGCGGTGAGGAAGGCGACGACGAAGGCGATCAGGAAGGGCAGCCACAGCGCTCCGCCGACCTTGCCCGCGACCTCGCCGGTGAGCGCGTAGATCGTCGTCCCGAGGATGTCCCCGATGATGAAGAACAGCAGCATCCGGGGGCCGATCGCCTTCTTGAGGGCGACCTTCGGCACGGCAGGGGGCTCGCCGGGCACGTTCTTCTCCTCTGTCGCGAAGTGCGCGGCGCGTCCGGGCGGGGGTGTGGCCCCGCCCGGACGTCGGGTGCCGCGGTGGTGGTACGTCCGCGGGGGACTACCCACTCTGCGACGAGGCGATGCGGCACGGACGTGGACGCGGTCGGGCCACGGGCGAGGAACATGAGCGGGAGATCCGGTGGAAGCGGAAGGTCAGCTCGGCGAGAACGCTCGGACTCCGCTGCCGAGCCCGTGCAGTGGAGTCCGAGCGAGAGTGCCCGTTCGGGCGAGGCTTACGTCGTGACGGTGAGCTCCGCGGTGAACGGTTCCCAGTCGTGCACCTTGGCGGAGTTTCCGGCACCGACCTTGACCTGTGGTTCCACCACCACGGTCACGGACTCGGTGTCGGCGGGGATCTGGAACACCGCGTTGCTCTGGAACGCGCTGCGGAGACCGGAGGGATCGTTGTCCGGTCGCACCGTCTTGCCGTTGTCGAGCGTGAGGTGCATGGTCGACTCGTCGAAGCTGGTGGCGCTGAACTCGGCCCAGCTCATCTCCACCGAGAGATACACGTTGCTGGCGTCGGCCCACCCGTCGCCGCCGTCGCCGCGGTGGAGCCAGGGCGTCACGAAGGCGCTCTCGACGGAGCCGGCCATCCGCTGCGTGTCACCCGTCCACCCGGTGAACGTCTCCTCGAACTCCTCGGCTGAGGTGACGTCGACGCCGTGGCCGACGGTCTCGTAGATGTGGTCGACGTCGCTGGCGACGCGATGCCCGTCGATCAGGCTCAGGCTCTGGAACTTCCCGTCGGTCTCCACTTCGAGCACGGCGGAGTCCGGGCCCCGGTCCTCCGGCACGCTGACCACGATCGTGCCCCGGTGCATCGTGCCCTCGGAGGTGTCGAACACCTCGAACACGGCGTTGCCGTCGATCGCCACGGACACCTCGCTGTCGGGAATCTCCCCACGCGGTTCCCATTGCGGGTCGTCGGAGGTGTACTCGACGGCGTAGAAGGTCTGCCCCTCGGCGGGATGGACGGCCTCGATCGGCTCGCCGGTGTCCGTCGTTCCGGGCGAGGAGCCGGTGAGGTCGGCGTACAGGTCGGCCGTGATCGTGTCGAGCTGCGCGATGCCGGTGATGCTCAACTCGACCCCGGGCGCGAGCACGCGGGCGTCGTCGGAGTCGTCGACGTCCGAGAACGAAGCGTCGATCGACCTGCTCGTCACTCCCGCGAGGTCGGCCTCGGCCTGGAACGCGTCGTCGGGGACGTCGGCGGACGCCAGGTCCGCGTCGGCCCCTCCTCCACACGCGGGGAGCACGAGCGCCGCCGCTGTCGCCAGACCCGCCATCGCAGCGGGACGTGCACGGAATCTACGCATTGTTCTTCAGGTACCCCTTCGTTGCGCAGCATGGACTGCACACAGCCGCTCGTCCGTGCGCGGTCGTCGACCACGCGCACGCCCCGAAACGCCCCGGCCGGTGTCTCAGCGGCCTGAGCGTAAACGGTCACAGTGGGATCTTTCGGGCCTCGTGGTGGTGTTCACACCGGACCGCCGTTGTTCGCCCCTGAGCCATCCGGCTGGTACGTGCTCGTCGACCTCGACCTTCACGGTGATCGAGTTGATCATTGTTCGAGCTGATCACTCGACGACCTGGAGGTTGCTGTGCCCCACACGTCGATTCTGTCCCTTCGAGCGTGGCTCGGCGTCGTGCTCGCCACGGTGGTCACGGCGGCCCTGCTCGTCGCCGTGGCCCAGCCCGCGGCGGCGACGGCTCCCCGGATCCCCACCAAGGCGACCGCGCAGGCCGAGCTCAACGCGCTGCGCGTGGCTCCGGAGGGTTCCATGACGGGCTACTCGCGCGACGCGTTCCCGCACTGGAACGCCGTGTCCGGAAACTGCAACGCCCGGGAGGAGGTGCTCAAGCGCGACGGCATCGACGTCACCGTCGGCAACGACTGCTACCCGACCTCGGGCCGCTGGTACAGCCCTTACGACAACGTCACCGTGTACTCGGCCTCCGAAGTGGACATCGACCACGTGGTTCCGCTGGCGGAGGCGTGGCGGTCCGGCGCGAGCAGCTGGACCACCAGCAAACGGGCGGACTTCGCCAACGACCTGTACTGGCCGCAGCTGAGGGCGGCGAGTGCGGCGTCGAACCGCGCGAAGGGCGACCGCGACCCCGCTTCCTGGAAGCCGCGCGCCACGTATCACTGCACGTACAGCAAGATGTGGATCCGCACCAAGTACGCTTGGGGGCTCAGCGTGCAGTCCGCCGAGAAGAGCGCGCTGCAGAGCATGCTCAGCACCTGCTGACGGGAGTTCGCCATGCCGGACCTGGTCTCGACCATCAGCGCCACCTCCGACGGTGTCATGACCAACGAGGTGGGGGTGATCACCGGAGACCTCGAACTGCACACCTCCTGCGGCGAGGACGGGACGTTGAGTCTGGCGATCCGCTACGTCGGCGCCCACGAGTGGTACACGCTCCAGGGCGCCGACTACCGCCTGCACGACCCACGGGACCACGAGGTCGTGCACCGTCTGCTGGTGAACCTCCTCGACCGGCCCGGCCCGCGGCGCCGCTGACAGGAGACTCGCCGTCGTGACGTTCACCGGGCTCAGCGCTTTCCCGCTCACGCCGCTCGTCGACGACGCGGTGGACGAGGACGGCGTCGCGACGCTCGTGCGGCGCCTGAGTGCCGCGGGGGTCGACTCGATCACGGCCCTCGGTTCGACCGGCGGGTACGCCTACCTCACCCGGCAGGAGCGGGCCACCGTGGCGCGGCTGGCCGTCCAGCACGCGGGGTCGACGCCCGTGTTCGTCGGCATCGGCGCGCTGCGCACGTCGCAGGTGCTCGCGCACGCCGAGGACGCGCAGCGGGCCGGAGCAGCCGGGTTGCTGCTGGCGCCGATGACCTACCAGCCCCTCACCGCCGACGACGTGTTCACCCTCTTTCGCACGGTCGTCGAGAACAGCTCGGTGCCCGTCATCGTCTACGACAATCCCGGCACGACACACTTCACGTTCGGCCTGGACCTGTACGCGCGGATCGCGGAGTTGCCGGGCATCGCGTCGATCAAGATCCCGGGTGTGCCCGCCGATCTCGCCGAGGCACGCGAGCACGTCGCGAGGATCCGCGCCGTCGTGCCCGAGCGGGTGACGATCGGGGTGTCCGGCGACGCCGCGGCGGCGACGGGGCTGGCCGCCGGGTGCGAGGCCTGGTACTCGGTCATCGGCGGCACCCTGCCCGAACTCGCCCTCCGCATCACCCGCGCGGCGCGCACCGGCGATCACCGGGCGGCGCTGGCGGAATCCGAGCGGCTCACCCCGCTGTGGGAGGCGTTCGCGACCCTCGGCGGCAGCCTGCGCGTCACCGCCGCGATCGCCGAACAGCGGGGACTGGTGCGGCGCTCGTGCCTGCCGCTGCCGATCCTCGGACTCGACGACGCCGAGCGTGCCCACGTGGCCCGGCTGGTCGACGCTCTCGGCCTCGACTCCTGACCGGACTGCGGTCGCCTCAGTCCTTCTTCGGCGACCCCACCTCGAACTCGGTGCCGAACGGATCGGTGATGACCGCGAGCCGTCCGTAGATCATGTCGAACGGTTCCTGCGTGGTGCCGCCGAGCTCGACGGCCCGGCGGGACGTCTCGTCGGTGTCGGCGACCTGGAACAGCGTGCCCCAGCGGGACTTCGAGGCCGAGGGATCACCGAGGATGCCACCGATCTCGTGGCCGTCCGGTCGGCGCAGGAACGTGAAGTCCATGTCCGGCATGTCGGAATTGGAGTCCAGTGTGTAGTCGAAGAGCGCGGCGTAGAAGTCGCGGGCGGGTTGCGGGTCCGGAGTGACGAGGTCGTTGCGGAGCAGGGTGTTCGGTTCGTTCACGAGCTCGCAGCCGAGGTGCGCACCCGCCTGCCACAGGCCGAAGGTCGCGCCGGTGGGGTCCTTGATGATCGCCATCCGGCCCTGGTCCATGACGTCCATCGGCTCGGACATCACGGTGCCGCCCGCGCCGTCGACCTTGGCGGTCGTCGCGTCGCAGTCGTCGGTGGCGAAGTAGAGGTTCCACCAGAAGTCGGTCGCGTCCGGGTCGGGGTTGGCCATCATCCCCGCGACCGCCTTACCGCGGAGCCGGCAGATCGTGTAGCGGCCGGTCTCCTCGGGTCCGACGTCGAACTCCCAGCCGAACAGGGAGCCGTAGAAGTCCATGGCGCGATCCAGCTCGGGGATGCCGAGGTCGATCCAGGTCGGTGTCCCGGGGGGCTGGGCGGTGGTCAGCTCGGTCATCGTCTCTCCCGCGAGGGCCGTGTCGGGCTGGGTCTGCCGGTGTGCCGGACCGCCCACGGCGGCGGCCCGCATGCCGCCGCATTCCCGGCCCCTCGGGCGTCAAACACCGACCGGACCGCGCCGGGAACGTCAGCAGCAGCGGGAGCCCGGGTCGGTGTCCATCCGGTCGACCTTCGCGCGTTCGAAGTCGCGCCGCGACATCGGCTGCGCGTCGGGATGGTGCCGCCGCAGGTGCGTCACGTAGTGGTCGTAGTCGTTCTCGCCGACGACCTCCTTGACGTACCACTGGACGGCACGCCACCCGCGGGCGAACGCCGCCCCGGCCCTCGCGAGGCCGGGACGGCGCAGCTCCGTACGGTCGGTCATGCCCGAACCTCGGTGGGATCCTGCCGTTCCTCCCACGCACGCCACTCGGCTTCGAGGCGTTTCTCCTCCGCCGTCGCGAACAGGCCGGACGGCGCGAACACGTGCGACTCCTCCGCCGGGTGTTCGGTGTCGCTGATGCGTCCGGAGCGGATCGCATTGATCGATTTCCGCACCGCGTCGACGAGCACCACGATGATCAGCAGGGCGAAGAGGATCGACAGGCTCCCCTGGATGAACGTGTTGCGCACGACCTGCTCCATCTGCGCGACGTTCTCGGCCGGCCCCATGGACGTCTCACCGGCGGCGAGGGCGTCCTTGTAGGCGTTGTGCTGCGTCCAGTACCCGATCTTGGGGTCACTGCTGAAGATCTTCTGCCAACTCGCCGTCAACGTCACCACGACGTCCCACACCAGTGGGATCCCCGGCACCCAGGCGTATTTGACGCGTCCGGTCTTGCACAGGATGGTCACGCACACGGCGAGCGCCACGGCGGCCAGTAACTGGTTCGCGATACCGAACAGCGGGAACAGGGTGTTGATGCCGCCGAGCGGGTCGGTGACACCCATCAGGAGGATCGAGCCCCAGGCGGCCACGATCAGCGCGCTGGCCAGGATCGCACCCGGACGCCACGACGGGTCCTTGAACTTCGGCGCGACGTTGCCGAGCGTGTCCTGCAGCATGAAGCGGCCCACGCGGGTTCCGGCGTCCACCGTGGTGAGGATGAACAGCGCCTCGAACATGATCGCGAAGTGGTACCAGAAGGCCTTCGCGCCCTCGCCGCCGAAGACACCGCCGAGGACCTCCGAGATACCGACGGCGAGGGTCGGCGCGCCGCCGGTGCGCGAGACCAGCGACTCCTCCTGGACCGCCGCCGCGGCCGCGTCGAGAGCTTCCGGTGAGGTGGACACCCCGGCCATACCGAGCCCGTTGACGAACTGCGCCGCGCCCTCGGCGGTGCCTCCCGTGGCACCCGCGGCCGAGTTCATGGCGAAGTACAGGCCCTGGTCGATGACGCAGGCCGCGACGAGCGCCATGATCGCCACGAACGACTCGGTGAGCATGCCGCCGTAGCCGATGAGCTTGACCTGGCGTTCCTTGGCGACCATCTTCGGCGTGGTGCCCGAGGAGACCAGGGCGTGGAAACCCGACAGGGCACCGCACGCGATCGTGATGAACACGAACGGGAACAGCGATCCGGCGAACGCCGGCCCGTCGCTGTTGAACGCGAAGTCGGTGAACGCGGGCATCGTGGTGGCGGGCATCGCGACGAGCACGCCCACCGCGAGCAGGCCGATGGTGCCGACCTTCATGAACGTCGACAGGTAGTCGCGGGGCGCCAGCAGCATCCAGACCGGCAGCACCGAGGCCAGGAAGCCGTAGATGATGAGGCACCAGACCAACGTCACCTTGTCGAGCGTGAACGCCGACGCCCACGAGGAGTCGGCGACCCAGCCGCCCGCGACGATGGCGAGCAGCAGCAGCGCGCAGCCGATCAGGCTGACCTCCGTGACCCGGCCGGGCCGCAGATACCGGAGGTAGAAGCCCATGAGGAACGCGATCGGGATGGTCATCGCGATCGAGAACACACCCCACGGCGATTCGGCGAGGGCGTTGACCACCACGAGCGCCAGCACCGCCAGCAGGATGATCATGATGGACAGCACGGCGACGAGCGCGGCGACGCCGCCGACCGGGCCGATCTCGTCACGCGCCATCTGGCCGAGCGACCGGCCGTTGCGGCGCATCGAGAAGAACAGCACCACCATGTCCTGCACGGCGCCGGCGAACACGACGCCGACGATGATCCAGATCGTGCCCGGCAGGTAACCCATCTGCGCCGCCAGCACCGGGCCGACCAGTGGGCCCGCGCCCGCGATGGCCGCGAAATGGTGCCCGTAGAGCACCCGGCGGTCGGTGCGGTTGTAGTCGACGCCGTTCTCCAGCCGTTCGGCCGGTGTGGCGCGCTTGTCGTCGGCCTTGAGGACCTTCGTGAGGATGAACCTCGCGTAGAACCGGTAACCGATGGCGTACGAGCACAGTGCCGCGAAGACGAACCAGATCGCGTTCACGTGCTCGTCCCGGGCCAGCGCGAGAACGGACCAGGCAGTGCCACCGAGCAGGGAGATCGCGACCCAGAGCGCGATCTTTCCCGGTGTCCACTTCGGTTTCTCGTTCGCTTCGACCGGGGGATGTCCGACCGTTGCCATGTGTGCTCCTGCGCGTGTGTGTGCGATCGACCGACGACGTGTTCGGTCCCGTGCTCAGCGGTGCCTGCCGGGCGTCGTCGGATGATGTCGCTCGAGGCGTGCGACCGTCCGGTCGCCCCGCGGGGTTCGGTCACGCCTCCTTCCCGGGGCAGGTGCACGACTCGTGAGCATCAGGCACAGAGGTGTATCACGAACTCCGCACGATTTGATCACTCCTAATGGGTGGTTCTCCGCACACGCTGTGTGGTCATGTGCGGAGGTGGTCCACGACCGGGCGAGGACGTCGGGAGGACCCGGGAAAGTCCACCCGCGGTCCACTCAGCCCATGGCCGCACCACCGCAGACGCTCAGGACCTGGCCCGTGACGTACGCGGCGCCGGGGGAGGCGAGGTAGGCCACCGCGGCGCCCACCTCCTCGGGGGTGCCCATGCGCTTGATCACCTGGTCGTCGAGCGCGTACGTCACGTCCCGGGTGAGTGCCGTGGCGATCGGGCCGGGCGCCACCGAGTTGCAGGTGATGCCGAGGACCTCGGCGTCGACTTCTGTGACGCGGTGTCGGACCGCAACCCGCTCGTCGCCGACCCGCTGCGGCGCACGGACTGCTCGCTCGTCTCCGACGGCGCGGCCGCGGTGGTGATCGCCGCACCCGACGTCGCCCGCACGGCCGCTCGCGCGGAAGCCGGGGTCGAGCTCGCCGATCTGGATCTCCGGAGTGGTGAACCACGTCGAACTGGTGGAGGTGATGTTCGCCGTCTGGCGAGTGGGTGCCGTGTTCGCGCCCGCCAACTACCGGCTCACCCCGGCCGAGCTGACGGGACTGGCGGAGCTGACGCGGCCGTCGGCCTTGGTGTGCCATGTGGACTACGCCGAGCACGCCGACGCCGTCTCGGACGCCGCGGACCTGCGCGGCGGAACGTTGTGGATCGGAGCCGACGCCCCGGCATCCGACACCGTGGCGGGAGTAGCGGTCTCCGACTCACCCCAGCCCGACGAGGTCGTCCCGCCGGGTCACCGAGGTGTTCGGGGGAATCGACGTCCTCCACAACAACGTCGGGGTGACCGTGCTCGGTACCCCGGCGGATCTCAGCTACGAGCAGTGGCAGCGCGCGTTCCGCCTCAACGTCGACGGTGTGTTCCTCGCGTGCAAGCACGTGCTCCCCGCCATGGTCGAGCGAGGCCGCGGAGCGATCGTCAACGTCTCGTCGATCGCCGGGATGCGCCACGTCGGATACCCCTATCCCGCCTACATGTCCGCGAAGGCGGCCGTGAACCAGCTCACCGTCTCGCTCGCGTTGACCTACGCCGCGCACGGCATCCGGGTGAACGCCGTCGCGCCGGGCTTCATCGACACACCGCTGGTCCGTCGGCAACTCGCCTCGCAGGCCGACTCGGTGGACGAGTTGCTCGCCGCGCGGCACGCGCAGAGCCCGACCGGCCGGATGGGCACGCCCTAGGACGTCGCCAACGCGAGCCTGTTCCTCGCCTCGGACGACGCCGCCTACGTCAACGGGGTGTGCCTCCCGGTGGACGGCGGACTGTCCATGTCCTGCGGCTGACGCGGGGGCGTTCTCCGGACGGGACGTAGGATCGGTCACGCGAGCGGCGAGCAGGCGAGTGCGTGAGACGTGAGGTGTGGCCATGCGGGTGATCGCCCGCGACGGGGAGCACGAGATCGAGATCCAGCGGTCCCGTTTCCTGTGCACGGTCGCCCGCGTCACCAGCGTGGACGAGGCCAACGCGGTCATCGCGCGGGTCCGGCGCGCGGGCCCGAACGCCAACCACCACTGCGTCGCGCTGCGCATCGGTGACCCCGAGACCGGCGCGTTGACGGCACGCAGCAACGACGACGGCGAACCCTCGGGCACGGCGGGTGTCCCGATGCTGGAGGTGCTCACCCGGCGCGAGCTCACCGACGTCGTGGCCGTGGTGTCGCGCTGGTTCGGCGGCATCAAACTCGGCGCCGGTGGTCTGGTCCGGGCCTACTCCAGCGTGCTGTCCGAGACGCTGGACGTCCTGGGAGAGCTGCGCCGGGTCCGCCACCGCGAACTGCTCCTGGCGCTCCCGCACGACCGGGCGGGGCGGTTGGAGAACCAGCTCCGCAACTCGCCGTACCGGCTGCGCGGAGTGGAGTACGGGTCCGACGTCACCTTCACGGTCGCGGTCCAGGATGGTGCCGTGGAGGAGTTCGAAGCCTGGCTGGCGGAACAGGTGGGCGACACGCTCGACGTCCTCGACGCCGGCCCGTGCGACCTGTACCTGCCGTGACGAGCGTGGCCTCGTCCTGAGCCCGAGCGACTCGTCCAGGCATGTCGACGAGTTCGCGATTCGTGCGCCATCGTCCGCGCGCGTGTCCGGGATACTGGGCCGACGCGACGGAAAGGTCATCCATGCGCGGTCTCGCTGCGGTCACAGCACTCGTTCTGCTCTTGTCCGTCACCCCTGCGGTGGCGGAACCCTCGGACGCGGGCCTCCGGCTGCCCGAGCCGACGGGCACGTTCGCGGTGGGCACGACCTCGCTGCACCTGCGGGACGACTCGCGCCGCGACCCGTGGGTGCCGTCGCTGAACCGCGAGCTGATGGTGTCGCTCTTCTACCCGGCGGCGTCCGCCCACGGACCCACGAAGCAGTACCTGACACCGGCGGAGTCGCGGGCGTTGCTCCAGGACGACGGCGTCACCGGTGTTCCGCCCGAGATCCTGAGCACGGTGCACACCAACGCGGTCGTCGACGCGCGCCCGGCCGGCCGTGCGCGCAGCCTGCCGCTGGTGGTCCTGTCCCCCGGGTTCAAGAAGCCCCGCGCCACGCTCAGCACGGTGGCCGAGGACCTCGCGAGCCACGGCTACGTCGTCGCGGTGGTCGACCACACCTACGAGAACGTCGCCACCACCTTCCCCGACGGCCGCGTGACCGGTTGTGTCGCGTGCGGCGACTACGGCCCGGAGTTCTGGCGGAAGCTGGAGCGAGGCCGGGCGGCGGACGTGTCGTTCGTGCTCGACGAGCTGACCCGGTCGAGCGCGCACTGGCGCGGTGCGCCTCTGCTCGATGCGTCGCGGATCGCGATGGGCGGCCACTCCGTCGGCGGCGCCGGCACCCTCGACGCTCTGCAGACCGACGACCGGATTCGAGCCGGTGTCGACATCGACGGGACGCTGGACACCCCGTTACGCGAGACCGGACTCTCCAAGCCCGTGCTGCTTCTGGGCAGGCAGAACACCTATACGCCGGGGTTGGGAAACGGTGCGGCGGACACGTGGGAGGCGGCATGGCCTCTGCTCACCGGATGGAAACGCTGGCTGCTGGTGGAAGGCATGGAGCACGCGTCGTTCACCGACATCGGCGTGCTCGCCGCTCAACTCGGACTCGACATCGGCGCGGACGTCGACGCCGAGCGGGCAGCGACGATCACCCGAAGCTACGTGACGGCGTTCTTCGACCTGCACCTGCGCGGTGAATGGCGACCGCAGCTGGAACGACCCTCGCCCGAGTTCCCCGAGGTGAGCTTCGCCGACCCGTCGTGACCGTGCGGGGTGCTCAGCCGGCGACGTAGGCGCTGAGCAGGGCCTGGACCTCGTAGACGTCGACGCCCTTGCCGAACTGCTTGACGATCGGTTCGAGGCTGCCGGAGAGCCAGATCTTCAGCTCGGCGTCGAGATCGAACGTACCGGCGGTCTCGACGGCGAAGTGGCCGATGTTGCGATACGGGATCGAGTGGTACTCGACCTTCCGGCCCGTCACACCCTGCTTGTCGATGAGGATCAACCGCCGGTTCGTGAAGAGGAAGGAATCCCGGATCAGCTGGTAGGCGGCATGGATCTGCTCGTCCTGCGCGAGCAGGCGACCGTACTGCTTCGTCGCCGAACGAGGATCGATCCGGGAAGCGTTCCCCAGCATGCCGTCGAAAATCCTCACGGGCCCCTCCCCATTCGGAAAAACTCTTGCCGTGCGCACGACGACGATAGCGACACGGACAGTGTCGGCACCAGGTCCGTAGGGGAGGGGACCGGACGAAGCGGGGCTGCACCCCTATCGGTCGCGGCGGGACGACTACTCCAGCGGTGCTTTGCCCTCGACCTGCACGATCTGCATGCCGTGCCGGCTCGCCTGGCGGTCGGTGACGGTGGCGTCACACCAGCCCGCCGGGACGGCGCCCGCGAGCAGGCGGCGGCGGAGCCGGGCTCCGTTGCGCACGTGTCGCGCGAACGACCAGCGGGGAAGGATCCGGCCGCGGTGGCGTTGCCCGGCGAGCGCTTCGGGCACCGTGCAGTCGATCCAGAGCAGGTGCCTGCGGCGACCGGTGAGGGTGCCGAGCACGACGAACGCCGTTCTGGCGATGGCGCCGGTCGCCGGGTCGTGCACGACGACCGGCCCGGGAGCGCGGATCGCGGCCGAGACGAGCCGCGCGATGTGCAGCACGTGCACCAGCGGCCGGTAGCAGGCGTAGGGGGTTCCCGCGGGGAACACGGTGCGCAGTCTCGCGCGCATGTGATCGGTGTCGAGCAGGGTCACCCCCGGGTTCGCGGCGGTGTCGCGTAACAGGGTGCTCTTGCCTGCCCCAGGCAACCCGGCGACCACGAGCAGTGTGCGGTTCTCCAGCGGCAGCACAGGCCGGCCGGGTGTCACGATGTCCACAAAAAGGATCAACGACGGGAACGGCCGTGACGTTCCCGTGATGAACCGGATCACACCGAGCCGGTCGTGCCGTCCGGGTGGCTGGTGTTGCCGTCCAGAGGCCACCGCGCCACACGACCGTTGAGGTCGGGTTCACCACCCTGATCGGCGCAGTACTCGCCGGTGATCAGCACATCCGGGGTCTCGCTGCGGTCGAGGGCCGTGTACGAGAACTTCCGGGGACCGCCGGCCTTGCACTTGTGCTCCGGCGGGAACTCGGCGAGTCCGTCCGGGTTGGACCAGCCGGCGACCTGCGGCATCACGTAGCGGTAGCCGTAGCTGTAGTAGGTGCCGCTCTGCCTGCCGACCTGGCCGGAGTCGGTGACGTCACCGTTGGACGCCGACTTGACGTCGAAGATGGAGCGCATGTCGAACACCCGGATACCGCGTTCGGCGTCGACGACGTAGAGCCGCTGTCGGTGTCCAAAAACGACACCCGCACGCCCTTGGCCGGGTAGTCGTGCATCGAGGTCGTCGACGATCGACTGCAGTCCGCCGTTGGTCGGGACCAGCTGGAAGTCGGACAGCGATGGTGGTGTCGCTTCGGCCGCGGTGGCCGGAGCGACACCACGACGAGCGACGTCACCAGTGCCGCACTCTCTGCTGTCCCGTCGCGCAGGTGACCCTAGCGAGGTGCCGGGTTCTGCGCTCCCGGCCAGGAGACGACGATCCGGGTGTGGGACTTCTCGACGATGCGTCCCTCCGGGAGCTCGCTGGTCGGCGTCGTCGCCGTAGTCGCGGCTCACGAGGTGGTCACCGGCGGCTTCGAGCACGACGGAGCGGGTCAGTCCGCGCATCCGCAGCGGCACGACGATGCGGCCCTCCGGAGCCAGTTGCCCGGTCCAGCTCGGCGGAATGTCCCAGGCGCCGGCCGTGACGATGACCCGGTCCCACGGAGCTCCGTCGGCGTGTCCGTATTCGGCATCGCCCTGCGCCACGGTGACACGCTCGTACCCGGCAGTCTTCAGGCAGCGGCGGGCGCGTTCGACGACCTCGGCGTCGATATCCAGCGAGACGACGGTCCCGGACTCGCCCACCAGCTCGGAGATCAGGGCCGCGTTGTAGCCGCCGCTACCGACCTCCAGGACCCGCATCCCCGGTTCCAGCTCCGCTTGTTCCAGCATCGTCACCTGGATGTGCGCGGCGCTGAGCAAGCTGGTTGCCACGCCTTGCTCATCGCGCTTGACCACCAGAGCCGTGTTCGGCTTGTAGACGGACTCCCACGGCGCGTCCGGAGCGAAGAGGTGGCGGGGCACGGTCTGCACCGCCCGGGCTACCGATTCGCTACGAATCGCGCGATATTGCCGAAGCTTGCGCACCATGTTCTCGCGGAGGGCGTTCGCCTCGTCGACGGCGCCGCGTGTTGTGGTCATGTAGAGCCTTTCGGTCGGTCCCGCGCCGATCGAAAGGGCGGGTCGTGCGGGGCTGCGAACAACGACCCGATCAGAGCAATCCGCCGAAAACGGCGCCGTCGTGCGAAGCGCCACCGGCATCATTCGTTCATGACAGACGGTCCGGGCACTCCCGCTCTTCTGCCGCTGGAAGACGGCATTGGTCTGACGGTCGGTGTCAACCTCGCGGTGACCGTGGCCGCCTTCATCGGGCTGACGGTCCAGTACCGCGGCCTCGAATCTGGAACAGGACAAGCTCGACCTCGAACAGGACAAGGCGATCACGGAGCAGGTGACCAGTGCGGCAGAATTGATCAGCAGCTCTGAGGTCAACGCTCAAGCCGCAGGATTTCGAATGTTGCGACGGGTCGCGCAAATCTCACCCGACGACCGGGAGCATGTCGTCGATCTCGCGGAGTCCTACCTTGCCAACGACAGACCTGGGGCCAGGTCGATCGGCCTTTACACCGACGAGCGCCCGGTATTCGAGGCGAACGCGGGCACACAAGCCGCAGTCGACGTGATTCGGGACCGCGTCGTGTACGAGGACCCGGTAGCGCCTGGTATGCGTGAGTTCAGATTCCCCGGGCTGGTCGTCGAAGGAGTGCGGCTCCACGACGTGGTGATGCGCGGTGCCAACGCTGCGGGGTGCTATGCGTGCTGTCCGAGTGGCACTGAGCGGACCTCACGGGAAGTAACTTCTACGAGTGTGCGTTCGAATGGGCGCAGTTCCCCCACCGTGTTCGAGGGTGCGAACCCCAGTGATGTCACCTTCGCTGGTGCCGACCTGGTGGGAGCCAACTTCGTCGGCGTCAAGAGCATCGCCGGTGCGGATTTCTCAGCGGTGATAGGCGTGGATCGTGCACTCCACCTGGCAAACGCGCCAGGGGCTGAGTCGGCGATCTGGCCTTGACCGCAGTGAAGAGTGTTGGGCGGATCGACCCAATCCGATGAACCTCCGGGGGCCGGGGCCTACGCGAGCTTGAGAACACCCAGTCCGTCGAACTCCCCCGCCCGGGCTGGAATCGCGGCAAGATGGGTCGTCGAACGACTGGGCAGTGGGGGAGGACGATGTCAGACGACAAGCCGAAGGCAGGGGTGTGGCTGGGGGCGGCAGCATCGGCCGTGGCCGTCCTCGCCTTTTTCGGCGTGAACTCCTTCGACCAACTGACTGCCACGCTCGACCCGACGTCCGCAGCCCTCGACTCCTGCGAGGAGGCTTACCGGGCATGGCAGGAGAACGGGATGGAGCCCGGGGACTACCGCGTCTACAGCCGCACGATCTTGGCGATCGCTGACGAGACCGAGGACGAGAAGCTAAAGGCGATTCTCCGAACCGAGGGTGACGCTGCCGAGGAGATGGCTGCGGCGTTGATCCGCAACGATGCCAGCACGTCGGATGCCCTGCTCCGGAGCAACGACGCCACGATCGCCCGGCAGCAGTACTGCTCCGAACTCGAAGAGAGCAACTGAACGCCTGACACGGGAGACAAGGCCGGTGTCTCCTGTCCCATGGACGGCACCTCGACGAGGTTTCGCCGCGTCCGCTCAGCCCTGGCCGTTCACGACGCGCAGCAAGCGGGTCACGGCGTCGGCGAGTGGGATGGTCTCCTGTTCGATGCGACGGAACGGCGTGGGGCCTGCGGTCGCGATCGTGTCGTACGCGGTGGTTTCGGCGTCGGTGAGGTGCCGCAGAACCCCCGGTGACGGTCTGAGGGGGCGCCCGTCCTTGTCGCGGTCGACGCCGTGATCGGCGTAGCGCTGCAGGTCGGTGGCGTCCATGAGAATCGAGGTGACCGGCTTCGGGGGTGTCCCGTCGGGTCCGGGTTCGGCCAGCGTGGCTCGGAATCGGTCGAGGATCGCGTACCCGTCCGCGTCGATGTCGCCCCAGTAGACGACGTGCTCCGCGGCACGGACCCAGGGCACACCACCCAGGAGGGCTGCTGCGGCCTTGCCGCCGCCTTCCACCACAACGGTGTCCTTGACCGGCGGGAACCACAGCCGGGAGTCGCGGTTCTCCACGACGAGGACCACGCGCGGCGGGTAGGCGATGTCGTGCACGTCCCCGGTCGTCCAGGCGTCGTGCCTGCGGCGGCCCGATGCCAGGTGGTCCGGGTCGACGTAGGTCAGGTGCACGACCGTCGGCCGGGGCCGCACCTCGGCCCGGACGTCGCGACCACTGACATCACGCAGCAGTGTCCCGTGAGAGTCCAGCCACTTGGTGTGCATGCCGGGGATCGGGAGCTGCCGCAGCGTCCACGGGCTGACGTCGGGATGCTTCCGCAGCCAGGTCACCGCGCCGAGCAGTACGTCCACGTCGTTCGGCCGCAGACGAGAGACGGCTCGGAGCGTGGCCGGGGTGAGAGCGGCGTCGGCCGAGCGCAGCGCCGACGCCAGCTCACGGGCACGCCCGATGTCCACAGTGGGTGGTGCGACACCGGTGTCGGCGAGGAGCGCGACGGCGCCGTCGAGATCCGCCCGCAGCGTGGCGGGGAACTCACCGACCACGCCACGGATGCTCACCGCTGTGCGGACGAGGTCCACTCCGGCGGGGAGTCTGCTCGCGAACTCCCGCCAGAGCCTGTGCCACTCGTGCCAGGTGGCGTGCCCCAGCCGTTCGACGGCCTTGCCCGTCGACACGCCGGGTCGAAGCGGGACGGAGAAGGTGACCCGGTCGCCGACGCCGAAGTCCGCGCACACGGCGTCCGCCCACTTCTGCTCGACCTTGCGGCGAACCGTCGTCAGAGCGTCGTCCGGGGTGACGAGCGTGCTCATGCGTCCGGAACCCCGACCAGCGGCTTCGCATACGAGCGGCCCTCGGAGTTCTTGAGGATCAGGTACTCCGCGTCCACGTGCGGCTCGATCGCGCTGTGTTTGTCGTTCGGGGCACCGATGATCAGTTGGAAACCGAGTCCGCGCCACGCGCCGATGGCTCGACCGGTGAGGCGCGCGTCCGCCTTGATCAGCGCCTCGTCGAGGAAGATCGGCGCGTAGCGGGGACGATCGGCGCCCGCGTCGCCCAGCTGGTACCGCAACGCGGCACCGACGATGAATGCCACCAGCTCCTGCGACTCGCCACCGGACTTCTCGCCGATGTGGTCGTACACGGCGACGTGTTTGCCGTCGAGGTCGCGTTTCTCGGCGCTGATCCGCACGTGGTTGCGGACGTCGACGAGGTCGGCGAAGTCGGGGGCGGTGCGCCGGATGCGGTCGATCACCTTGGCCATGCGGTGATACGCGCGCTCCCGGTCGGCGTCCGTGTCCGCCCGGTCGATCAACGCGCGCACGTCGCGCAGCTCCTTGCGGAACCGGGCGCGCACGGTGGAATGGCTCTCCTGCGGGTCGATGCGCAGCCGGTGTTCGTCGTCGGCGAACGGGAGTTCGGCGAGGATGCGGTTGACCGGGTCGATCCGGTCGCGGATCTCCCGCACCGCCGCGGCGAGTTCGCTGTCCAGCCCGGTGAGGTCGTTGCCGGACAGCTTGAGCAGGCTGTCCCGCCACTCCGCCTCCAGCTCGTGCAGGCCGCTGCTCTCCAGGTCGGTGAGGACGCGGTCGAAGTCGCGATAGGAGGCGTCGGGATCGGTACCGAGGTTCGGGTTGGGCCAGCGTTCGAGGAACACCGAGAACGTGTCCTCCAACGCCTTTCTCGACCGGCCGATCGTCTCCGTCGCCGACTGCCGGTCGGCGTGGAGTCGTTCGGCGGCCCGTTTCACCGCCGCGTCGAATTCCGCCAGTTCCGTCGCCGGAGCGTCGGCCGAGGTGTCCGCGAACAGTGTCTCCAGGTATTCCTGGTGCTCCGGAAGGACGACCGTGCCGGTCTCCGTGGCCGCATCGAGGGCCGACTGGGCGCGGTCGACCTCGTCGACGGTCGACTCCCATTGCGCGCCGAGCTCCTCCACGGTCTTCCTCCGCTCACCGACACGCTGGGTGAGCTCCCTGACCTGATTCTTTAGCTCGTCGACCTGTCGCTGCAGCTGATCGATCTTCGGGTTGCCCGCACGGACCTCCTCGACGACGCGGTCCCACCGGTTGCGTTCCGCCTTCACCGACTCGACGTCCACCTGGTCCCACGACAACTCGGTCACGGTCCGGTAGGCCGCCCGCCGGGCCTCGAACGAGTTGAGCTCGTCCTCCGCCCGCGACACCCACGCGTCGGCCTCGTCGAGGCGGTGGCGCGCGGCATCGATCCGCTGGTCGAGCTCGGCGAGCAGCCTGGTGTTGGTGAAGCCGAGCACGTTGGCCCGGCCGTGGCCGCCGTGCGCGCCCCGGCCGGGCTGCGACGTCTGACCGGTGATCGTGAGCGCTTTGGTGTACTGGGGGAGCAATCGGGGCGTGTCGACGCAGACGAAGTCGAACCGGCTCGCGAGCTCGCTCTTGAGCCACGCCGTGAAGGGCGACGGCCGGTAGTCGAGCCTGCCGGGGAGCGTCTTCGCGTTGAGCCTGACCTCGTCGTGCCGGCCCGTGCGCACACCCTGGAAGTGCACGCGTCGAGCGGTCGGGACCGTGTTGATGGCCTCACGGAACGCGTTCAGCCGTCCCATGTCGATGAGCATGCGCGTGGCGAACCCGCCGAGTGCCAGGTTGAACGCCTCCCGCCACGGTTCGAACTCGGTGCGCACCTCGATCAGCTCGCCGACGAACGGCAGGTCGTCCGGCGTCAGCCCGGCGGCCTCGGCCAGGGTTGCGCGAGCCGTGTGCAGGTCGGTCGGGATGTTCCCCTTGCGCGCCGTGACCGCCTTGCGTTCGGCGCGCAGCGCGGCCAGTTCCGTGTCGGCGTCCCGTTTCTCGCTCATCGCGTCGGCGAACCGGGCTTGAGCGGTTCGCCGTGCTTCCGTGTCGGCGAGGGACCGATGCGCCGTCTCGACCAGCGCGGTGAATTCTGCGCCGGTCGACACCGTGACGCCGAGGGTGCCGAGTGCCCGGTCCAGCTGCTGCCGGGTTCGCTCGACGTCGCCCAGCCGCTGCTCGACGCTGCGCCGCTCTCGGAGTGCTGTGTCCAGGCGGTCACCACCGGAGGCGCGGAGTGTGTCGGCGGCCCCTTCGCACTGCGCTTCGGTGGCTTCGACCAGGGCGTTGGTCTCCGCCAGTTCCTGTTCGGCCCGCCGGTATCGCTGAGCGAGGTCCCGCTCGGCCGCACGGAGAAGGTCGAGCCGACGTTCGTGACACCACAACGCGGCAGGCGACGACGTCTCGGTGAACGAGCCGATCGCCTCGATCAGGTGCAGCCGCTCCACCGCGTCGTCGATGGCGCGCCGGTGCTCGCGGATCGGCGTCAGCGCCTTCACCTGCTGGCGAGCGACGATCATCCGCTCGCGCGTGCCGGACAGCTCGTCGAACTGCTGCACCACCGCGTCCGCTGTGGCCAAGGTGGACGGTTCTTCGAGCACCATCGTCTTGTACAGGGCGTCGACGGTGGTGATCTGCTGGCCGGCCTGGATCCGACCGAGCAGCGCGACGGCCTTGTGCCCGTCACCCGCAGCGCCGATGCCGAGCGTGTGGTGGAGTCGCGCGGTGAAGTCCCGGTCGGTCTCGAAGCACGTCAGGCCGGTCGATTCGACCTCCGCGCGGGCGAGCCGCTTGGCCGCCGGGCCTTCCAGCTCCCGCAGCGAGTAGTGGTGGTCGCAGGTGGCGCGCACCGCCACGACGTCGTCGAGGGCGCGGGCGGACGACGGCACATACCAGGCGCGGAGCGCGGTGAACTCGGCACCGGTGTGGTCGACCCAGGTCATCGCGATGGCCGACCAGGTGTCCCGGCCGTCACCCCGCAACACGCGCGACTTCGTCTCGCCGTCCGTGCGGGACTCGTCGAGCTTGCCGCGCGCGTAGGAGAGGATGTTGCGCTGGTCCTTGCCTCGGGGCCTGCCGACCACGCCGCCGTTCGACGCGCCGTTGAACGGCGTCGTGTGCGGCATGAGCAACGCGATGTAGGAGTCCATCAGCGTCGACTTGCCCGACCCGGAACCGCCACTGAGCAGCGTGGCGCCGGGCGCGAACCGCACGCGGTGATACCCGTCGTAGCCGCCCCAGTTCACCAGTTGCAGGTCCCGGGCCACCCACTGCTGGCCCCGTGATGCCGCCGGGATCAACCCGAACAGCGTGTCGATCATGCTCACGCCGTGGCCTCGTTCCGTTCGCGCAACCACTGCTGCAGTTCGGCGAGTTTCGCGGTACTCAGCACGACCTCCACCAGCGGAGTGATGCGATACCGGCCCGCGGATTCCTCGACGAGCAGGCCCTCGGTGGACAGCCGCTGCACCGCACCGCGAACCTCCTGCTGGCTGCGGGCCTGGTTGTGGTCCCTGGGATCGAAGTAGGTCAGCACGGTCTGTTCCAGTTCCTCGATGTCCACGCGTGCGGACGTCTCGCCCGTGCCCCGTTCCCGCTGGAAGACGGTCCGCAGGTGCACCAGCACCAACGTCTCGGCCCGGTTGTAGGGCTCGTCCCTGAGCAGGATCGGCACGTCCAGCTCCGTCGAGCGCACCTGCTGCTTGTACGCGATGCCGCGGTCGTGATCGACCACGAGGCGGACGAACAGGTCGTGCAGCCGTGACTCGATGATCTGCTGGTTCTCCAGCAACGTCCGCCACTGCGCCGGGTTCTTCTCGGCCAGTAGGAACTTGCGGCGCAGCAACTGGACCAACACCCGCCGCACGTCCGCGTCCAGCGTGCCCGCGTCCCCGGGGAACAGCTCGGTCGGATCGTCCTCCATCGGCACCGGGTCGATGAACCCGGCGTCCGTGTCGGACCAGCTCTCGGTCTCACTCATTGCTCACCGTTCCCGTCAGCCGGGTTCGCCGCGACCACACCGCCGAGCGCGAACCGTCGCCGGGTTCCGTCGGGCCGGACCGTGTCGACCAGGGCGACCTCGGCCGTCTCGGTCATCCCGGCGTCGTGGGCGATCTCCAGGAAGCCGAGCAGGTCGACCGGACGCCGGAGGTCCTCGGGCGCCGCACGGAACGCCGCCGCGACATCCACGTCGTCCGCGTCGCCCGCGAACGCGGCCAGGTGCTCCTGCAGCGCGCCGTATCGCGGACCGCCCCAGGCCCGGGTGTCCGCGGAGGCCACGTCCTCGACCTCGTCCCACTCCCGCAACGGCGCGGGGGGCTGCGGCGGCCGCAGGTCGCTTGCCCGCTGCCGCAGATGCCCGACGTCGGCCACCGGCAGGCGGCGAAGCGGCTCGACGGCCTCGCCGCGGCGGGAACCGGGAACCCACGTGTGAAGGCCGGACATCACGTTCCTCAGCAGGTCGTCCACCTGGCGGTCGCGCATCGGGTCGTGGTCGCGCACCTGAGTGGTGATCACGTGGGAAGCCTGCCGCTGCGCGGTCAGCACCTCCTGAACCCCCTGCTCGACCCGGCGCGAGATGTCGGTGAGTTCCCGCCGCTGCCGCTCCGGCAGCAGGTCGGTGAACCGGTGCCGGAGCACCGTTCGTAGCTGACTCCACAGGTTGTGGATCTGCGCCGGGTCGCCGATCAGCCGCAACGCACCCGCGAACGCGCGGCCCTCCGGCGTCGCGTCGAGGATCTGCTCGCCGCGTTCCAGGTATTCGCGGAGGACCTCGCCGGTCGGCCGCACGTCGTGCCGCAACTCGGCGACGACGTCACGCTGGATGTCTTTGATCGACTCCGCCACGCGCGCGAAGTCCGCGGGTAGTTCGCGCGCCAGGTGCAGCACGTTCTCGGCCGCCTCCAGCAGCTTCTCGTCCTCGACGGTCTCGACCGCGCCGCCCCGTTCGAGCCGGGTGAGCTCCTTCTGCCGCTGTTGGATCTCCTCGTGCAGGCGCGAGATGCGGGCCATCACGTCCGGATCGGCGTCCTGCGCGAGCCGCTCGATCGCGTCCAGCAACGTCCTGACCCGCGACTCCGACACCCGGGTGCGCACCCCGCCGACCCGGCCCGCGACTTCGAGCGCCCCGACGCCGTACGCGGACAGCCGATACACCTCGACGTCGTCGTCGGAGACCTGCCGCACCAACCAGCCCGCCTGCACCCACTGCCGGCAGAGGTCCCGCGCGTTCCCGCTCGGCAGTGGCTGGTTGTCCTCGTCCCCGTATCCCGCGGCGCGCAACTGGTCGAGCGCGTCGTCGATCTCCGCGTGCGCGTCCGCCACCGCCACGCTCGGCCGCTCCGCGGTGAAGACCATCGCCAGCGCCGTCACCACGAACGGCGCGTGCGTCTGATGCAGGAGCGCGAGCATCGGGTTCTGGAACGCGCGCAGTGCCCCCTGGTAGGCGCCTTCTATGCCTCGTGTAGCCATCGCCGCGTAGCGTACGGTGTGCGTCCGACACGGTCGGTGACCGCGCCGGGTTGGGAGGATCACGGCTGGTCACGACCGGGGTGGGCTCGGACGTCGATCGGCGAACCGTTGACATCAGGGGAGTATGCGCATGGCGAGGACCGTCCCATCAGCGTGGATCGACACCGGGCCGTTCCACGAGTCGCTCCGAAGGCCGCTGGGCCAGGTAGAACGCCGCTCGTAGACCTCGTGGCGGTACCGCTCCACCCGTCCTTCGACCAGGAGCTGAAGCAGGTCGTTGGCGACGCCCGAGAAGGCCTCGACTCGGGTGCCGTTCAGGCGGAAGATGTGGTCGGTGCCGGAGAACTTGATCCCGAAGAGGATGTGACACGCATCCCGCACGCTCCCGGCTGCCGCGTGCGTGAATCCGGTGAAATGCTCGCGCCCTTGTCGGCGGGTCAAGTACTGGGTAGTCGCGCCGCCGTCCCCGGCGAAGGCAGTCACCCCGGCGGCGGCGGTACGCGCGAGCACGCGCGCGAACCACTCGTACCGGTCCGGTGTGACGTGGAAGCCGTCGACCGGTTTCGGACGCTCGCCTCCTTCGGCGGGCGGTTGTATCCCGTCGAGGAAGTTCGTTTCGTCGACCAGAACATCGAGATTGCTACGCTCACTTCGCGGACTGCTCAACCACCCGCCACTTCCCTGGGCGCACAGCGTGTTGACGGTGACAGGACCGTCCGGTGGCAATTCGGTACTGAAAATCAGAACTGGCGTCTCATTCCACGGCCCGATGTGGACATGTTCGACGTGAGCTGAGGCGGAGGCGAGTTGACTGTGCGACGTCGAAGCGTTGCTGTGATGTCCTTTGCACGCGATCGGAATGACCAGGGAACGTTTACCCGGCTTCCATACCTCGGCGAAGTATTGCGGTTTATAGCGACCGAGTTGTCTCCATCCTGCGTATAGTGCCGTGTCTGCGGGAACTATCGAGACGACCCGTTCCGGATAGTGTTGTTCCAGTATCCGCCGGGCTGCTACCAAGGCGAAACCGGTGCCGAGCTCCTCCGACTGGATCGCCTTATAGCGCTGCGCTGTTCTCTTGCCTTCGGCGGACAACCGCATGAAAGAACCGGCGTTGCCGGTCAGTGCCTGGCTGTATTTCAGCGCTCCCCAGTGCTCGGCGAGTCCGCGCGCGGCTCCGCGCCGCGACAACGCGATACTGCGGGCGAGTACATGTAGCACGTGCCATGGGGTAATTCCGTCAGCCCGCCTTTCCTTCAGTGGCACAGGCCAGAGCTCTGGCTTCCGACGCAAGGCGTTGTCGGTCAACCCTCTCTCGGGCCGCTCCTTCGCGCGTCTCTCGTCGTCCTTCGCTGCGGCTGAAGCCACCGCGCCTACCAAACTGGGATCAGAGTTGAGGGAGAAGTTCGAACTCTGGATGAGTTGTTCCAAAACGCTTCGCGCCGGCTCCAACACGTTCCCCCAAGGCTCAGAGACACACTGCACTCGGCACTACGGGATCTTGACCGAGGTCCAACACTACGTTGTTGATCTAGTGCGCACATCCGCGCAACGAGTGAGGTGAACCCGAATCATTTTCACGGTCGGCGGCCATGTCCTTGCCTGATCGCCATGCATGGAACAGGATTGGAACAGGAGAGAGATGACCGGATCGGCAGTTGACCCTCGAGTAGTTTCACCACTCGGCGTGGTTCCGAGAACGGTCGTGGCTGTAGCATGATCATTTATGTGAGAGGACCAGGCGAAAACATGTGCAAAATGCCCGCGCCCATGAGAGGCTGACGTAAAGTCCGCCAGCGTGGATAACCGAAGAGGGGCTTCGAAGAAGCCGAGGACTGGGAGTATGAGAAGCCCTCCTTCAGTCACAGAACCGGAGGAAACGCTGATCGGGCAGGACGCCGATCAGGTAGTGCAGGTGGTCGTGTCGGCGGAGGTGGATGTCATCGCGGTGCGGTTGTCGCCGCAGTGGCGTCAGGTCGTCGACCCGCGGGCACTGCACACAAGCGTGCTCACCGCCGCGAATGCCGCGACGGCAAGCGCGCTGGCTCGCAGTGTCGAGCTGACCAACACCATTTCCACCGAACAGACCTCCATTTCGCAGAAGGTGCACGACCTCGGGGACGAGTGGGCGAAATCGAACATCGGTGCCATGCAGAACAAGTCCGATGGGGAAGTGCGATGACGCTTGCCCAGTCCGCAGCGCGATCCGTCGGGAATACAGCGATCGGTGTTGCCCTCCTCGTGCTGGTGGCACTCATCTGGCTCGGCCTCGCGGCGCCCACCGGCATCCATCCGTTCTTCTACTTCGGACTGATCTTTCTTGGTGGGGGAGCGGTGGGACTGCTGTTCGCCGGAGTCGGCGTGATGGCCGTGCGATCGCGTGTTCCCACCACTGCCGATCTCCGGTTTTTCCAGGGAATTCGCAGGCTGGTGCTCGCCATGTGGTTGTGCGCCGTGGTCGCCGACGCGCTCGGCATCCTGGTGGTGCTCGCGATCGCCGGCGGCCAGGGCAGTACGCCACTGGGCGCGAGCACGTTGACCGTCGCGTTCGCCACGGCGGCGGTCACGGTGATCTGTGCCGGTATCACCTCGACCGTCATGCGCCGCGTGCTACCCACGGCTTGATCTCGTGCGCCGTCGAGATCGGGAACGTCACCGGCGACTACCGTGCGATCGATCCGAGCCGTGCGCGGCGCATCGGCGCGAGCGCCGTGCCGCTCGGACTCGGTTCGTTCTCGCTGGCGACGGCGTTCGCCGGGAGTGTCGTGTGCCTGGGGGTGGGGTGGGCGACGAAGGCCCAGCTGCTGGCGATGACGGTGGGCGCACATGGCGCGCAAGCGGTCATCGCCGTGTCCTTCGGCATCGTCACGATGTCCATGCGCCGCACGGTCTCGGCTCGACGGCTCGAACTCGGATCTGCCAACGCGGTCCGCCGGAACTTGCTCGTCCTGTGGAACCTGTCCCTGCTCATGGCGTGCCTGGGCTGGCTCGCTTTCGGGGTGGGTGTCACCACCACTCTGGAGTCGATCGGTGCGTCGGCGGCCTTCGTGGAGATCCTCGTGTCTGCCGTGCTCGTCGTGTACAACGGCATCGTCCTGGTGGTGGCCAGTCGTCTGCTGCGGGCCTGACCCGCGCCGTGATCGACCCGCTCGGTGACGTCGGGGACGATGGTTGGCGAAACAAAAGAACCGGCCGCCTTCGACGACCGGTTCATCACTCTGTGTGTCCGAGGGGGGACTTGAACCCCCACGCCCTTTACGGGCACTAGCACCTCAAGCTAGCGCGTCTGCCATTCCGCCACTCGGACTTGCTGGGGAATAGAGTAGCCCACGCCCGAACAGCTCGTGCACAGGGGGTGCCCTTTCGCGCCCACAGCGAGCTCACCTGCGCGAATGATAGGAAGGTGCGGTGACCGAACCCAACTTGATCGACGAGGCCGCCGACGAAGCCGTCACGCTCACGAGCGAGCTGATCCGCATCGACACCACCAACACGGGCGATCCCGCGACGCTCGTCGGCGAGCGGGAGGCCGCCGAGTACGTCGCCGAGAAGCTCACCGAGGTCGGCTACGAGATCACGTACGTGGAGTCCGGGGGCAAGAACCGGCACAACGTGATCGCCCGGCTCGCCGGGGCCGACCCGAGTCGGGGCGCTCTGCTGGTGCACGGCCATCTGGACGTGGTGCCCGCCGACGCCTCCGAGTGGTCGGTGCATCCCTTCTCCGGCGCCATCCAGGACGGCTACGTGTGGGGCCGTGGCGCCGTGGACATGAAGGACATGGTCGGCATGTCCCTGGCGCTGGCGCGGCACTACAAGCGCCACAACATCGTGCCCCCGCGCGACATCATCTTCGCGTTCCTCGCCGACGAGGAGGCGGGCGGCCAGTACGGTGCGCAGTGGCTCGTGGACAACCGTCCCGAGCTGTTCGAGGGCGCGACCGAGGCCATCAGCGAGGTCGGCGGCTTCTCGATCACGTTGCGTGACAACGTGCGCGCGTATCTGATCGAGACGGCCGAGAAGGGCATCCGCTGGATGACCCTGCGCGTCCGCGGCACGGCGGGGCACGGGTCGATGCTGCACCACGACAACGCCGTGACGAAGCTCTCGGAGGCCGTCGCGCGCCTCGGCAACCACCGGTTCCCGCTCGTGCTCACCGACTCCGTGCGGGAGTTTCTCGCGGGCGTCACCGAGATCACCGGGTGGGACTTCCCCGAGGACGACCTCGAGGGCGCCGTGGCCAAGCTCGGCAACATCTCCCGCATGATCGGCGCCACCCTGCGTGACACGGCCAACCCGACGATGCTCAACGCCGGATACAAGGCCAACGTCATCCCGTCCGTGGCGGAGGCGACCGTGGACTGCCGCATCCTGCCCGGCCGGGTTGAGGCGTTCAACCGCGAGCTCGACGAGATCCTCGGGCCCGACATCGAGAAGGAGTGGCTGGAGCTGCCGCCCGTCGAAACGACGTTCGACGGCGCCATCGTCGACGCGATGAGCTCCGCCGTCCTCGCCGAGGACCCCGGCGCGCGCACGCTGCCGTACATGTTGTCGGGCGGCACCGACGCGAAGGCGTTCCAGAAGCTCGGCATCCGCAACTTCGGCTTCGCGCCGCTGCAGCTGCCGGACGACCTCGACTTCTCCGCGTTGTTCCACGGCGTCGACGAGCGTGTGCCCGTGGACGCGCTGAAGTTCGGCACGCGGGTGCTGGACCGGTTCTTCCGCACCTGCTGAGGGGACACTCGGGGCTGAGCGTCGGCTCTCAGCCCCGAGTCACCCGTCCCGGCGCCGGTAGGCGAGGCGCGGCAGGTGGTAGGCGAGGTCGACCGCGGTCTCGGCGGCCTCGTCCTCGCTCAGCCGATGTTCGGTCACCAGGCGGGCGAGATAGCCGGCGTCGATGCGGCGGGCCAGGTCGTGGCGGGCCGGGATGGAGGCGAACGCGCGCGTGTCGTCCACGAAACCGGAGGTGTTGTAGAAGCCGGCGGTTTCCGTGGCCAGTTCCCGGAACCGGCGCATCCCGTCCGGGCTGTCGAGGAACCACCACGGCGCCCCCAAGCGCACCGACGGGTACGCGCCCGCCAGCGGTGCCAGTTCCCGGCTGTAGACGGTCTCGTCGACCGTGAACAGGATGAGCCGGAAGCCGGGGTGGTGGCCGTACGCCTGGAGCAGCGGTCGCAAGCCCCGCGTGAACTCGGCGGCCACCGGGATGTCGAAACCCCTGTCGGGGCCGAACACGGTGAACGTGCCCTCGTGGTGGTCGCGCAGGACTCCGGGATGCAGCTGCATCACCAGACCGTCCTGACAGGACATTCCCGCCATGACGAACAGCATGTGGCCGGCGAAAGCGGAGGCTTCCTCCGCCGTCACCGTGCCGGTGAGGGCCGCGGCGTAGATGCGGGCGGCCTCGGCGTTGTCCAACGGCGTGGTGTCGGTGCCCAAGTGCCCGTGGTCGGTGGCGAGTGCACCGGCCTCGACGAACGCCCTGCGGCGCTCGCGCAGGGCGTCGAGGAACCCGGAATAGTGGGTGGTGTCGCAGTCGGTGAGTCGGCCGAGTTCCGCCACGTGTCGCCGCCACCCGTCGTGGCTGGGCTGGACCACCGCGTCGGGCCGGAAGGTGGGGATCACGCGGTCGCCGAGGCCGTCCTTGCGCAGCCGGGCGTGGTGTCGCAGGTCCGAGGTGGCCGGGTCGGTCGTGGAAATCAACTCGATGTCGAACCGATCGAGCAGGGCTCTCGGCCGGAAGTCCGGTTCGGACAGTGCGGCGGCCAGCTGGTCGTAGATGTCCTTGGCCGTGTCGGCGGAAGGCTGGAGGCGGACGCCGAACACCTCCGACAGCTCGTGCTCCAGCCAGTAGCGCGACGGCGTGCCGCGGAAGAGGTGCCAGTGCTCGCACAGCAACCGCCGGATCGCCCGCGCGTCGGTCTCCACCGGCTCGCCGCTCGTCCTGCATCCGGACCGGGCTCTGCCCGCCGATCCCGCAACCCGTGACGTCGCCCGCCGCCTCTACGCCGAGACTCGCGCGCCGCCGCTCGTCTGCATGCACGGGCACGTGAAGGCCGAGGTGCTCGCCGAAGACGCACCGTTTCCCGATCCCGCGCGACTGCTCGTGGTGCCCGATCACTACGTGACCCGGATGCTGGTGTCGCAGGGTGTGCCGCTGGAGGCGCTCGGCGTGCCACGCCGGGACGGTGTGCTCGGTGAGCCGGGAACACCGGAAACCCCGTTCGGCTCCGGCATCTTTCGTCAGGGCAGCCTTCCACTACATCTCGGCCACGTCCTGGTGCACCGGGATACGCCCCGCCCATGACTCGATGGCGTCCCAGTCACGAAGGTCCCCGTACCGGCCGCCGAACAGCCGCAACAGCACCCTGGCCATGAGAGGTGAACCCTCGCGAGGAACGACCCCGGCGAACGCGTGGTAATCACGGGCCTCGACGCCGTCGCGTATGGCTGCGATGTGCTTCGGCACCACCCTGCCGAGCTTCCTGCCGAGGGGACCGCGCAGGGAGGGCCCGATGCCGACACTGAACAGCCAGACGCTCTTCGTCCGCAAGGTGTTCCTGTGTTCGTGCGCGAACGTGGTGGCTTGCGGCAGGAAAGCTCGGTTGTGTACCGCACTACCGAGTACGACGGTGTCGTACGGTTCGACCGAGGGCACGTCGTCAACCGGTATGACGTCCACTCTCCCGCCTCGGCGGCGAAGCCGGTCCGCGACGAACGACGCGACACCCTCGGTGGAGCCCGCAGCGGTGGCGTAGGCGACCAGTACCTTCCCGGACACGTTCATACACTGACCGTGCGGCAGCACGGCCGGACCCGGGAAGGGTCGTCAGTCCTGCGTGTGAATACCCGGTGGCCAGACACCGGTCATAGGACGGTCGTCCCGGTCGCGGTCTCGCCGTTACGCCTCCTCGAGCGCCTTGCCGAAGTCCTTGGAGGAAGAGCACGTGCCGGTTGTGGGCGAGTACGTGGCCGGTGACGAGTACTGCCACGCCCCGGCCAGTCCACGACGCCCATCACCCCAAGGGTCACGACACCGCCGAGAAACGCCAGCTGGTCGGATGGCGGCAGCTCAAGGGTGCCGAGGAAAGGAACAGAAATGCGGCGCGAACTCTTCTCGACGGCCATGCTCATCGCCTGCGCGTGTTCTTTCATGGTGTGAACAAGTCGTGACGCCTGAGCAGGAATCGCCGGGGGCGAACCAGGACGGCATCGCCAGCTGAACGACTACCGACCACACCAGGCAGCCCACCAGACCGGCGCCGGCGAGATTGCCAGCCACCCGGGTCGTCATCTTCATCCGAATAATCCTGCCATGGTCCGCACCAATTTCCGTCAAGCGCCGAGCAGGCCGGCGGACAGTGATTGAGCGCTCAACCATAGGATGTGTTGTATGACGGACTACGGGCATGAGCTGCGCTTCGGCACCTTCATCACGCCGACCGCCGACGAACCAGCGCGGCCGGTGGCGCTGGCGCAGGTCGCCGAGCAGGCGGGGCTGGACCTGGTCACGTTCCAGGACCACCCGTACCAGGCGCGGTTCCTCGACACCTGGACTCTGCTGTCGTACGTGGCGGCGCGGACCGAACGCGTCGAGTTGTCGGCGAACGTGGTGAACCTGCCGCTGCGGCCGCCCGCCGTGCTGGCGCGGTCCGCCGCCGGTCTCGATCTGCTGACCGGTGGCCGGGTGGCGCTGGGTCTGGGGGCGGGCGGCTTCTGGGACGCGATCGAGGCCATGGGTGGCAGGCGGCTCACTCCCGGGGAGTCCGTCGACGCCCTCGCAGAGGCGATCCGCGTCATCCGCGAGCTGTGGGCCGCCGACGAACGCGGCGGCGTCCGCGTCGACGGCGACCACTACCGAGTGGTGGGCGCCAAGCGCGGCCCCGCCCCGGCACACCCGATCCCGATCTGGCTCGGCGCGTACAAGCCCCGGATGCTGCGTCTGGTGGGGCGCGCGGCCGACGGGTGGCTGCCGTCGCTGCCGTATCTCCCCAGCCGGGACGCGCTCGGTGAGCTGAACCCGATCATCGACGACAGCGCGACAGAGGCGGGACGCGCGCCGGAGGAGATCCGGCGGTTGCTCAACATCGGTTCGCAGGACGCCGACCCGGAGTCGCTCGCGGAACTGGCGCTGGAGTACGGCGTGTCGACGTTCATCCTCGCCACCGACGATCCGGGGACGATCCGACGCTTCGGCGCCGAGACCGCGCCCGCGGTCCGGGAGCTCGTGGCCGCCGAACGACGCGGACGAGCCCAGCCCCGGGACGGCAACCCGGCCCGGCGCACGCCGGACGAGGCATCGGCACCGGAGGGCACGACCGAGCTTGGCCTGCGTCCCACGCCGGACTCCGGTGTCCGGGTGAGCGACGCGATGCCGTGGGACGAGAGCACGCGGCCCACCGCGGTCGCGACCCGGGGTGCCGCGCGCTACACGAACCGGGGTCGGGCTGCCGGACAGCACCTGATCGACGTGCACGACCAGCTCCGTGCCGAGCTGAGGCAGATCCGCGACCTGGTGGACCAGGTGCGGGCAGGCTCGGTGGACGTCGGCTCCGCGCGCTCGGCGATCAGCGAGATGACCATGCGTCAGAACAACTGGACGGTCGGTGCCTACTGCGCGTCGTACTGCCGCGTGGTCGCCCAGCACCACACCATCGAAGACCAGGGCATCTTCCCGCACCTTCGAGCGCGCGACGACGACCTCGTGCCGGTGCTGGAACGGCTCGAACAGGAGCACCTCGTGATCCACGACGTGCTCGAATCGGTGGATCGTGCGCTCGTCGACATGGTGGAACACCCTGGCGACTACACGCGCCTGCAGGAGGCCGTGGACCTGCTCACCGACACGCTCCTGTCGCACCTCGCCTACGAGGAACGGGAGCTGGTGGAACCCATCGCCCGCTACGGGATGTACGACGGTCAGCTCTGAGCCTTCTGCGGCGGTCTCGTCCCGTCCCGGGTGGACGCTCTGAACTATGTGGGGCATCTCCTCGAGGGTGGCCGGCACCGAGGTGTTCCGCGGCTGAACGGCGCCCGCTCGACCACGGTTGACGCAGCGTGGTTGGAGGTATGCGGTACCTGCCGACCACGGGGGCGAGGGAACCTTTCCGCCGTGCGCGCTCGTTGGTTCGGCAGGTGTTCGGCCGCTGCGACGAGAGGTGGACGATGGCTGCGATCCCGACGACTCCGGCGCGTGATGACGGCACACCCGCTCTCGCGGGCGGGCTGACGGTGGAAGTGATCGAGACGTCGACGCTGGGTGACCGCAGCTACGTGGCCTCGGACGGCGAGCTCGCGGTGGTCGTGGACCCGCAGCGGGACATCGATCGGGTGCTCGCGGCGGCGGGGCGGCTCGGGGCGCGCGTCGCGTTGGTGCTGGAGACGCACGTGCACAACGACTACGTCTCGGGCGGCTTGGAACTGTCGCGCCTCACGGGCGCCGAGTACGGGTTGTCGGCCCAGGACGAGCTGCCGTTCCCGCATCGAGGGCTGCGGGACGGCGAGACCCTCGACGTCTCACCCCGACTGCGGGTGCGCGTCGTCGCCACGCCGGGACACACGTTCCACCACCTCTCCTACGTGCTGGAGGGCGACCAGGGGCCGGTCGGGGTGTTCACGGGCGGCTCACTGCTCTACGGCACCACGGGCCGCACGGACCTGCTGGGTGAGGAGCACAGCGAGGTGTTGGCGCGCCGCCAGCACGAGTCCGCGCGCAGGCTCGCCGACCTCCTGCCCGACGGCGCCCGTATCTGGCCCACCCACGGGTTCGGCAGCTTCTGTGCCGCCACGCCCGCCGAGCGTGACGAGTCGACCATCGGGCAGGAACGCCGCAGCAACCCGGCGTTCCGGCTCGCGGAGCACGAGTTCGTGGAGCAGACGCTGGCCGGGCTCGACGCCTACCCGGCGTACTACGCGCACATGGGCGTGCGGAATGCCGCGGGCCCGGAGCCACTCGACCTGCGGCCGCCCACGCAGGCCGAGCCGGAGGAGTTGCGGCGCCGCCTCGACACCGGCGAGTGGGTCGTCGACCTGCGCTCGCGCACGGCGTACGTGAAGTCGCACCTCGCGGGCACGGTGAGCGTCGGTCTCGACGGGCCCATGGCCACGTGGCTGGGCTGGATGATCGACTGGAACGCACCGCTCACCCTGCTCGGGGAGTCGTCGGAGCAGGTCGCCGAGGCGCAGCGGGAACTCGCGCGCATCGGCATCGACCGGCTCGCGGGCGCGGCCACGGGGACGCCGCACGAACTGGCCGTCGATCCGGCGCAGCTGCGGACTCTGCCGGTGGCCACGTTCGCCGATCTCGCCGAGGCGCAGCGGGGTGGGGTGAAGGGCCTTCCCGCTCCGGACGTCGTACTCGACGTGCGGACCCACAACGAGTACCGCTCCTCCCACGTGAGCGGCGCCGTGCACGTGCCGCTGTACGAGGTGAGGCACCGTCTCGACCAGCTGCCGGGCGGTGCCGTGTGGGTGCACTGCGGCAGCGGCTACCGGGCCACCGCCGCGGCCTCGCTGCTCGAACGGGCAGGGCGCACGGTGGTGCTGATCGACGATCACTTCGACAACGCCGCGCGGGCCGGGGTACCGGTGGAGAGCTGACCCACCGTCCGTTGTCGTGGACGTGAGAGGGCCGTCGCACGTGGGGTTCACGCGCGACGGCCCGGGCAGGGATCAGATCACGGACAGTTGGTGGTGCGGGCGAGGTTCTTCTTGCCCCAGTAGACGGGGTTGCCGTCGCGGAACTTGACCTGCTTCACGGCGCCGTTCTGCTTCTGCTCGTAGTGCAGGTGCGGGCCCGTGGACCCACCGGTGCTGCCGACCCGGCCGATCATGGTCTTCTCCGTGACCTTCTGCCCGACCGAGACGTCCTGCGAGCTGAGGTGGGCGTAGAGGGTCTGCCAGCCACTGCCGTGGTCGATAACGATGTAGCGCCCGTACGAGGTGCTGCCCGTGTTGGCGACCTTGGAGACGGTGCCCGGAGCGGAGGAGTAGACCTTCCAGCCGTTGTCTTCCGGGTAGTGGTTGAAGTCGACGGCGTTGGCGGGGCTGTGGTTGGTGCGGGTGCCCGCCTCCCACGTCTCGCCGCACGGGAAGGGCAGCCAGAACTGTCCTGCCGGTGCCGAACCCGGGTTGAACTGGTGCGACGCGTTGTTGTTCTTCAACGTCGCGTTGAGGTTGACCTTCGCGCCCGGTGCGATGTCCTGGTACGCACCGGCGTAGTTGGAGTTGTAGTAGACCCGCACCTTGGTGTTGCTGCGGTTCCACACCGACGCGGCGTCGTTCTTGATGCACAGGCCCTGGCCGTTGCCGGGGCCCTTGTACTCGTAGCACGTGGGTTGCGTGGTGCCGTAGTCGCCGAGGGAGCCCGCGAAGTCCGAGACCGAACCCGAGTGGTTGCTGTTGTAGTAGTAGCAGAACTCGCCGCTCTGGCAGACACCGTCGCGGGCCGCGGCCCCGGCCGGTGTGGCGGAGACCAGGGTGAGGCCCGCCGCGGCGAGTGCGGCCGCGGCCACTCCCGCCGCGGTCTTCTTCCACCTTTTCAGTGTCGGCATTCCGGCTCCTCTCGTGTGGATGGATCACGGCACGGCAGGGCGCGCCCGTTTCACTTCGCTCGCAGGTACTGTTCCCAGGTCACTTTGGACACCTGCGGTCCGTCGTCCGGACCGTTGTTCGCCAGCCCGTTACGGCCGAGGTAGTACTTGCCGACCTGGTTCTGCGCCGGGGTGGAGAGATCGGTGTCGTTCACGGCGATCGCGTGGATGTGCCAGGGCCAGTTGCCCTGACTGGGACTGCGCAACCAGGCCGCGAAGCCCACCTCGCGCAGGGCCCTGACCACGGCGGTTCGCTGCGCGCCGCTCAGGGCTTCGGCGTCGAGGTCGACGGCGCCGCCGCCGTCGTGGGTTCCCGCGGAGGTGGGGTCGTTGCCCGGCGAGTAGGAGCCCTGCTCGACGACGAGGGACACGCCGGAACGCGCCGCGGCCTCCTTGAGCATGCTCACGGTGCGCTGGTTGAAGGGGAAGCCCTGGTAGGTGGTGCGGGCGCCGGGCGACAGTGGTCGGACCAGCGTGTACCGGCCCTCGCCGAGGACGGTGAGCGAGGCGCGGCCGGGCAGGCCGTTGGCCGCCAAACCGCTGTAGCCGAGGGATTCCTGCCACCGTGCGTAGGCGGCGCGGGTCGCCGTCCCGAAGTGCCCGTCCACGTACTGCGCGGCGAGGAGACCGCGGTCGGCCAGTGCCTGTTCGACCAGACGCACGCTCGGACCGGCACCGGGCGTGAGACCCGTGCCGTCCTTCACGGGGTCGCACTGGGCGGCCAGCACGATCTTCTCCATGTCGGCGTTCGGCAGTGCCGCGGCGGCCGATCCGGAGGCGAGCACGGTGGCGGCCGCGGCGGTGGGCAGCACGACGGTGAGGAACTGGCGACGATCGAGGCGCTCGGGCATGGCGACACTGTGGGGTGGCCACGTACATTTTCCGTACAAATCCGGCCGGACCTGCGCTTGCTCCGGTCGGCTGGGCGCGAAGTCGCTGTCACACTCCCTTGCGCAGCAACGACGTGACGGCGGCGCCGGTCTCCCGGTCGAGCGGGCCGGCGGTGCGCAGGCCCAGGGTGCGAGCCAGCGTCCGGCCGTGCACGTCGACGGCCGCTTCGACGAGGTCGCCGAGTGTGCCCGCGGCGGAGGCGGCTCGGCGCCACGCCACGGTGAGTGTGACGACGCCGATCAGCGCGGCGGGCCACCACAGGAGCGCGAGCAGGAGGTAGGCAGCCGCCCAGCCGGCGAGTCGCTGTGCCGCCGCGACGGCGTCGTTCGCGGCCTGCACGGCGCGGCGAGTGTGTTCCGGCAGCACCAGCCACAGCCGGGGCCACGCCGAGGAGAGGTCCAGTCCGTAGTGGTCGAGCACGCGTCGGTCGGCCGCGGCCATGCGGTCGCCCGCGGCGAACGGCGTGGTCGGCCGGACCAAACCGAGGGCGTTGCGTGCCGCGGCTCGCTCCTCGGCTTGCCGGATCAGTCCGGCGGCGGTGTCCGGATCCGCCAGTTGTGCCCGGCCCGCCACGACCGTCGCGTCGCGGAACAGTCGGTCGGCGGCGTCCCAACGGCGGGCCCGGCGTCGGGCCAGCGGCCCCCGCGCCGGGGCGAACCACACGCGGCGGAAAAGGCTCCCCAGCGTGTGGTCCAGAATGCCCAGCACGGCCGCGGCGGCGAGCAGGCCGGCCAGCGCGAGTGCGAGAGTGGCGGCGTTGCGGGCAGCGGGCTCGGCCGCGATCCTCGCGCAGCAGGTCGACCCGGTACCAGTGGGCGTGGCCGAGGCGGGCGGCCGCGATCGCGATCGCCAGGTAGAGCGCGCCGGGCAGCACCAGAAGAGTCAGCCACCGCTCGGCCAGCTTGTTCGCCAGCGTTTCCAGGAACTTGTTCACGACGTCAGAGGCATCCGCCGCAACGGCCGATCCAGGATGCGGCACAGGGGAACGTCGTCGTCGGGCGGCTCGACCCGGAGGCAGGCGTGAGCGGGGCACGCGACCGGCGACCCGGCCGACCTTCAGGAAAGCCTTCGGAGATTGCGGCAGGCGGTGTCGGTTCCCGTGGATGAAGCGACGCACCGGCGGTCTCGGCTGGTGAGTCTCGGCGCCGTCCTGCACCGGGCGTTCCAGGCCACCGGAGACCACGCACTGCTCACCGAGGCGATCGAGTGCTGTCGCCGTGCTCTGGCGGTCACGCCCGTGGGCGATCCGGAACGTCCGGGGCAACTGAACAATCTCGCCGCCGCGCTCCGCGAACGAACGTTGCACCTGGGCGACTTCGACGCGTTGCGCGAGGCGATCGGGCTGCTGCGTGAGGCGGTGGACCTCGCCCCCGACGACCGCGGGCGCGGCCTCCTTCTGAACACACTCGGTGTGGCACTGCAGGACCAGTTCCGGCGTACCTGGGACCCCGCTGTGGCGGACGAGGCGGTGGCGTGCGCTCGCGAGGCGGTCGCACTCGACGTCGGCCGTGGTGAACAGCGGCTCGCTCTCGGCAACGCCCTCACAAAGCGGTACCTGGCGCGCGCTCACGCCGCCGATCTCGCCGAGGCGCTGACAGTGTTGGAGGACCTGCTCGCGCGGTCGAACGAGGCCCTGTTCGTCCGGTCCCGCTGTCTGCATGCCCTCGGACGAGTGTGGCGCCTGGAGTTCGACCGCACCGGCGACCTCGGTGCACTGGACCGCGCCATCACGGCAGCGGGTCGCGCGACGCGCGCCGATCCGCTCGACGACGCCGACCGTGCCGAGTACCGGCGCTTCTTCGCCGAGCTGCTGCTCGTGCAGCACGAGCGCGTCGGCGCTCTGGGCCCGCTGCGGGCGGCGCGCGACACGTTCGCCGCCGCGGCGACGGACGCGGCGAACGGGCCACTGGACCGAGTGCACGCCGCACGGCAGTGGGCCGACGTGGCAGTGCGGCTGGGCGAGTGGCCGACGGCGTTGGACGCCGCCCGGGTGGCGATGTCGTTGCTACCGGAGGTCGCGTCGCGACGGCTCGCGTGGCCCGATCGCGAACGCGGTGTCGCGGAGCTCTCCGGTGTCGCCACCGATGCGGCGGCGTTGGCCGTGCAAGCCGGTGACGCGGGCCTCGCGGTGCGCTGGTTGGAACAGGGGCGTGGGGTGTTGCTCGGGCAGCTGCTGGACGCGCGGAGTGAGGTCGCGGACCTGCGTCGGCGGCATCCTCGCCTCGCCGCACGACTGGCCGACGTGGACGAGGCGTTGGCCGCCCTGGACGTCGCCGTGGCCGGCAGCGATCGACGGCATGCGGTGGCGCGGCGGCGTGAGGAGCTGCTGGCCGAGATCCGCTCGCTGCCCGGGTTCGGGGAGTTCCTGTTGCCGCCGAGCCTGGCTCGCGTCCAGGAGTGGGCGGGCGAAGGGCCGGTCGTGCTGATCAACGTCAGCCGGTACCGGTGTGACGCCCTTGTCCTGGGAAGCGGCCCGCTCGTCGCCATTCCCCTGCCCGCGCTGACGTTAGACGACGCCGTCCGTCACGCCGACCGGTTCGCCGACGCATTGGAGGCGTCCACGACGTTCGGGCGCGAGCACCAGGGCGGCAGGGTGATCACCGGCGTCCTGGAGTGGTTGGACGAGACCGTCACCGGCCCGGTGTTGCGTCGGCTCGCCTGTGACGGTGCCCGGGTGTGGTGGTCGCCCGGGGGACCGCTGGCCGGGTTGCCGCTGCACGCGGCCGGGCGACCCGGCGACGGAGTGCTGGAGCGGGTGATCTCCTCGTACACGCCCACCGTGCGGGCGCTGGGACACGCCCGGGACACCGCGTCGCGCGCAGTCGGCCCGACGGACGTGCTGACGGTCGCGGTCGCGGAACCGGATGCGGCACCGCCGCTACCGCACACCGACGAGGAAGCCGCCGCGATCGGTGAACTCTGGGCGGGAACGGTCCTCACCGGAGCGGACGCGACCGCGGACCGGGTACTCGACGCCCTCGCACGGCACAGCTGGGTCCACTTCGCCTGCCATGGCGCGCACGACGCGGACGACCCGTCGGCCAGCAGGTTGCTCCTGCACGACCGGCCGCTCACGGTGCTGGAGGTGTCGCGGGCCCACCTGCCCGACGCCCGGCTCGCCGTCCTGTCCGCCTGCCACACCGCCCGCGGCGCCCTCCACCTCGCCGACGAGGCGCTCCATCTGGCGGGAGCGTTCCAGATCGCCGGTTACCCCGGCGTCGTCGCCACGCTGTGGCACGTCAACGACACGATGGCGAGGCGCATCGCGGTCGCCTTCCATACCGCGCTGGCCGCGGCCGGCGGGCCACGGGCGCCCGGACACGCGGCGGCGGTGCTGCGCGACGTCCTGCTCCGGTTCCGCGACTACCCGCCGAGTCTGTGGGCCGGATGGGTGCATTCCGGAATCTAGCCGGAGGCAGCGGCGCGGCGTTGTGCCAAGGTGCGTGAGACCCGAAGGGAGCACGCTGTGGGAATCCTGCGGCGGCGACGGAGCCGGAAGCAGCACGACGAGTCAGAGCCGACGGAGATCACGATCACTCTCGACGCCCTGACGTCGGCGTCGTTGCACATGAACGCCACGATCCGACGCCACGGTGAGGACCATCCGGAGTCGATCGAGGCGATGCGGATCGTCGCCTACCACCTGGCACGTGACCCTCGGCGGCAGCAGGACGCGGCCGCCCTGCTCCACCACGTCGCCGGGTTGACCTACGCGAACCTCGGCCCGGACCACCCGGACACGCTCACCGCCGTGTACGAAGCGGGCGACCTGCAGTGTGCGGTCGGCAACCTCGAACTGGCGGAGCAGATGCTGCGGGAGGCGCTGGCCGGACGGGAGAGGGTGCTGGGCCGCGATCACCCGGACACCCTCCTCGCCGCACAGGCCCTCGGTGTCGTGCTCACCGGACTCGGCAGGCCCGCGGAAGCCCAGGCGCTGCACGACGACGTCGCCGAGCGGCGCGAGAGAAGCCTCGGTGCGGGTCACGAGAGCACGTTGATCAGCCGGGGGAAGCGTGCCGACGCGTTGCGGTCCGCAGGAAGGTTCGAGGAAGCGGCCGCCCTGTTCCGTGAGATCGTGGCCGACACCGATCGTGCCTACGGTCCCGACAGCTGGAAAGCCACCGTCGCGCGCAACAACCTCGCCGCCGCGGAGTTCCAGCTCGGACACGCCGAGGCTGCCGCGGACCTGTTCTGCGATGTACTCCGGGCCGCCACGCGACTGCCGGAACGGGAGGGCTTCGCGGCCCGCGTCCGGAGCAATCTGGCCACCGTCCTGTTCGGACTGGAACGGTATCGTGAGGCCGGCGTTCTTCTACGGGACAGCGGCCGAGTGCGAGCGCGTGTTCGGCCCCGACCATCCCGAGACGATCCAGTCGGTGGCGAACGACCTGGAACCCTGCTGACCGACGCCTGGCCAACTTTGACGCCGTGTCCGCGCCCTGGGCACGCGTGTTCGCGCTTCCCGTACGCGTGTCGGCGCTTCCCGTACGTGGGCTTGCCGGGGCGGGGAGCGACGGTGTCCGCGAAGTGCGGACACGCGTGCGCAGACGGCGGACACGCGTGCGCAGACGGCGGACACGCCAGTGGGACGGTGCTACCCGGCGGGTCGGTAGGCGGCCGCCGCGGCCTCGGCGATGGCCTGGTCCTGCTCGCCGGTGCCGCCGCTGACGCCGACGCCGCCGACCACCTGGCCGTCGTGCTGGAGGGGAATACCGCCCGCGAAGACCATCACGCGGCCCTGGTTGGAGACCTGGATGCCGAAGAACTGCTCCCGCGGTTGCGCGTTGTCGGCGAGGTCGCGGGTCTGGATGTCGAACGCGCGGGCGGTGTAGGCCTTGTTGATGGAGATGTCGATGCTGCCGATCCAGGCGCCGTCCATCCGCGCGTGCGCCACCAGATTGCCGCCCGCGTCGACGACCGCGATGTTGGCCGGTTGCCCGATGTCCTGTGCTCGCCGCTCACCCGCTGCGATGACCTCGCGTGCTTCGTCCAGCGAGATCGACGGCAGTGTCCGCATGGCTTCTCCCTCCGCGTTCGGCGGCCGCGTGCCGGCCACCCGACTCCTACCCGTGCGGGGCAGGGCAAAACCCGACACCGTGTCCGCGCTTCCCGCACGCGTGTCTGCACTTCCCGTACGCCGGCTCGCCGGGCAGGGAGCAATCCATGTCCACGAAGTGCGAACACGCGTGCGCAGAGCGCAGACACACGTACGCAGACGGCGGACACGGTGACGCAGACGGCGGCTCGCGCCGCAGCGCACCGTGGCCGGCCGGTCACCGGTTCCAGTGCGTGATACGCCCGTTCGCGCCCGGGTTTCCCGGGCCAGAATGAGGGCATGACGACCCGACCGGACAAACGTGTGCCCGAGACGCTGTCGTTCCCGACGAGCGCTGTCCACGCGGGCAATGAGATCGACGCCGGTTCGGGGGCGATCCGCACCCCGATCATCATGGCGAACTCCTACGCGCTGCCCGAGGATCCGGCGAATCTGAGCTGGTCGGGTACCGACGTCCCCCTCTACACCCGCAACTCGGGCGCCAACCAGCTGGGCCTGCAGAGGAAGCTGGCGGCGCTGGAGGGCGGGGAGGACGCCGTCGTGCTGGCCTCGGGGGTCGCCGCGCTGCACGCGGTGTTCTTCAGCCACCTCCGCACGGGTGATCACGTGGTGGTCGCCGACGTCACCTACGAGGCGACGTGGCGGCTGTTCGCCGAACTGCTGCCCGACCGCTACGGCATCGAGGCCACGTTCGTCGACATGACGGACCTCGACGCGGTGCGCGCGGCTCTCCGCCCCAACACGCGGATCGTGCACGTCGAGGCCATCGCCAACCCGACCACCAAGGTCACCGACGTCGCGGCGGTGGCGTCGATCGCGCACGAGGCGGGCGCGCTGCTGGTCGTCGACTCGACGTTCACCCCGCCGCCGCTGTACCGGCCGCTGGAGGACGGCGCCGACCTGGTGGTGCACTCGCTGACGAAGTACGTCAACGGCCACGGCGACGCGATGGGCGGCGCGGTGATCGGTTCGGCCGAGCTGATCGAGCCGATCAAGAGCGACGCGATGGTCGACGTGGGCGGGGTGATCTCGCCGTTCAACGCGTGGCTGATCACCCGAGGGTCCGTGACGCTGCCGTTGCGGGTGCGCCAGCAGACCTCCTCTGCCGCCCGCATCGCGGCGCGCCTGCGGGAGGATCCGCGCGTCGCCTACGTCGCGTACCCGGGCTTGCCGGACCACCCGCAACACGAGGTCGCGAGCCGGCAGTTCGGCGGTCGCGGCTACGGGGCCATGATGGCGTTCGCCGTCGCCGGCGACCCCGACACGCAGAACCGGTTCGTGGCCAATCTGCGCATCATCACCTCGGCGGTGTCGCTCGGGCACGACGAGTCGCTCATCGTGCACGTCGGCACCGAGGGGCCGCGGGTGGCGCATTACCCGGAGGAGTTCCGCAAGTGGGGTCACCTGCGGTTCTCGGTCGGTTTGGAGGACCCGGACGACCTCATCGCCGACCTGATCGGCGCGCTGGACGAGACCTTCGGGTGAGTCCCATCGACGTCGTGGAGGTGTCGCGATGAAGGTCGCCGTCGTCGGACTCGGCGTGCTCGGGGCGTCCGTGGCCCGCTCGCTGGCCGTGGCGGGTGCCTCGGTGACGGTGCTCGAACGCAGCGAACCGCTCGCGGGCACGTCGGGCACGACCTTCGCCTGGGTCAACTCGCACGGCAAGAATCCGCTGCCCTACCACCAGCTGAACGTCGCCGGCATGCACGAGCACGCCGTGTTGGCGCGCTCGGTGTCCGGTCAGCCCGCGTGGTACCACCGCACCGGGAACCTGGAATGGGCCGGTGACGAGGAGGGTGCGGAGCGGCTCGCGCGGTCGGTCGCGCAGCTGCGCGACCGGGACTACCCCGTGCAGTGGCTCACGCCCGGTGCTGCCCGGGAGCTCGTTCCGGACCTGCGCGTGCCACCGGGAGTACGCTACGTCGCCTATTATCCGACCGAGGGCTACGTGCTGCCCCCGCTCCTGGTCGCGCGACTGTGGGGCGAGGCGCGCGACGCCGGTGCCGAACTCCTCTGCCCTGCGCACGTCGTCGCCGTCACCGAGCGCGGTGACGGCGTCCGCCTCGCCCTCGCCGACGGTGGCGAGGTGCGGGCCGACGCGGTGGTGCTCGCCGCGGGGCGCTGGAGTGACGCCGTGGCCTCCTCGGCCGGACATCGGGTGCCCCTGGCCGATCCGGACGTCGCGGGCTCCGCCACGGTCGGCTTCCTCGGCTGGACCACACCGGTGGCCGCCCGCCTCGACCGGGTGCTGACGACGCCGAACCTCAACGTCCGGCCCGACGGGGGCGGGCGCCTCGTGGTGCAGGGACTGGACCTCGACGCGGACGCCGACCCAGCGCGGCCGCCGACGCCGGACGGGGAGCACGCGCGCACCCTGCTCACGAGACTCGCCGCCCTGATCGACGGCACCGACGGGGCGCGGCTGACCTCGCTGCGGGTGGGGCAGCGCGCTCTGCCCGCGGACGGCCTGCCGGTGTGCGGGTTCCTGGGCGAGCGCCACCGCGTCTACGCGCTCGTCTCGCACAGTGGCATCACGCTCGGCCCGTTGCTCGGACGACTCGCGGCGCAGGAGATCCTGCGCGAGGAGCCCAGCGACCTGCTCGCCGACTTCCGGCCCCAGCGCTGGGACGGAGTCGACCCGGCCGAGCTGCCCGCCCTGCGCCCCGCGCGGTTGGCCGGGCAGCAGTAGCAGTCGGCGTACCGGTGCGGCGGTCAGACGGCTTCGAGGACGAAGAACAGAAAGCACAGGAACGCCTGCCTGTCCGCGAGTTCATCGGGGAACCGTTCGTGCGCGCCCGGTGCGGGCGGCGGCTCGCTGACGACGGCCGTGCGGAATCCGGCCGCGGTGAAGGCGTCGGTCATCGCGTGCAGCGGCCGGTGCCAGTACGTCAGCACGGCCTTCTGACCGTCGAAGGTGTACTCGTCGGACCACTGGCAGGTCGCGAAGTAGTCGGCTTCGGGGTTGACCAGCTTGTAGACGAAGGGGTGGTTGACGGCCATGATCAGCCGACCACGGGGTTTCAGTACCCGCCGCAACTCCGCCAGCGGTGCGGTCCAGTCCTTTAGGTAGTGCAGCACGAGGGCCGAGACGACATCGTCGAACGCCCCGTCGGGGAACGGCAGCGGCTCGCTCAGGTCGGCGACCCGCAGGGACGCGTCCTCGCCCAGCCGTCGCCGGGCCAGCTCCACCATCGCGGCGCTGGCATCGAAGCCGCTGACGACGGCGCCGCGGTCGCGCAGTGCCTCGAACAGGGGGCCGGAGCCGCATCCGGCGTCGAGAATCCGGCGACCGGCCACGTCCCCGGCCAACTCCAGGATCGCAGGCCGGGCGTAGTAGGCGTTGACGAGGCTGTGTTCGTTCTCGGCGGTGTACGCCTCGGCGAAACTGTCGTAGTCGTTGATCGGAGTGTCGGCGGAATCTCCGGTGACTGCGGTCATGCGAGCCAGCCTGGCATGTCCCGTCCGCTCCTCGCTGGGGTTCGGCCGCGCCGGGGCCTATCGTGGCGGGCATGACGTGGGTGAGCGATCTCCGGGAGCAGGTGGAGGCGGCCTACGACGGGCTTGGCCTCCCGTCCTGGCCCGACCCGCATGCCGGGCTGCCCACGACGGCGCAGGAGGAGTACTCGCGCGTCACCGACCCGGAGCGGTACCGCATCGTGCATGCGCGCGCCCAAGTGTGGGTGGACAGCCTCGCCGCGGTACCGGGAGTCCAGGTGGAGCGACTGGCACCGGCTCCACTCGGCGACGGCACGACGCGCCGGTTCGACCGGGGCGTGCGCATCTTCCCGCCCCGGCCGGACGCTCTGCCGTTGCTGCTGCTCGAAGAGGACGCACCGGTGAGCGGCGGGGCCGGTTCGCTCGCGGTGCTGTCCATCGGCGTCGCACGGCCTGAGATCCGGCTGGAACTCGTCCCGGACTGCGGTTGCGATGCGTGCGACTTCGGTTCGGACGACCTCCTCGAGGCGATCGACGGCACGATCGGCAACGTCGTCGACGGGCCGCTCGTGGTGTTGCGGGGCGACAGCTGGAGGGCGTGGTGGCATCCGGAGGGCGGCGCCTCGGAAAGCACGGAAAGCACGGAAAGCACGGAAGACACGGATGGGGCGGACAGCCGGGGGCGCCCGGATCACCGGCTCCTGATGGAGTCGTCCCGACGGATCGCCGCCGGTGAATCCGTTCGGCTGCCGGAAGGTACCGAGGTTCTCGTCGGCCGCTCCTGGTTCGGTTGAGGTGGCGCCTCGGGGGGTGCGCCGGGCGTCCGGTCTGGCTATCGTCCGCTGATCGACACCGACGACACCGACGCAGCCGTCGTGAAGGAGCCGAGATGCCCGCACTGGAGCGCCGGACCTGGGTACCCGCACACGCGGAGTCCCGCGTGCACACCGTGGCCGAGTCGGCGGCGAACGCCCTCCCAGGCGAGTTGCTCGCCGAGCTCGACCGGCTGGTGGGGGAGAACCGCCGGATCCACGACGTCGACTCGATCAACCTCAACCCCGCGACCAACGTCATGAACCCGCGGGCCGAGGCGATGCTGTCGGCCCACCTCGGTTCGCGGCCCTCGCTCGGCTATCCCGGCGACAAGTACGAGATGGGGCTGGAGGCCATCGAGCAGATCGAGGTCATCGCCGCGGAGCTGGTGGCTGAGGTCTTCGGTGCCCGGTATGCGGAGATCCGCGTCCCCTCCGGCGCGATCGCGAACCTGTACGCGTTTGTCGCGACGTGCGAGCCGGGCGACGTGATCATCGCGCCGCCGGCCACGATCGGCGGCCACGTGACCCACCACGCTCCGGGCGCGGCAGGACTGTACCGGCTCGAGATCGTCGACGCCCCGGTGGCCGCCGACGGCTACACCGTCGACGTCGACGCGTTACGCACTTTGGCTCACGCGGTGCGGCCGAAGCTGATCACCATCGGGAGCAGTCTCAACCTGTACCCGCATCCCGTCGCGCAGCTTCGCGGTATCGCCGACGAGGTCGGGGCGAAGGTCCTCTTCGACGCGGCACACGTGTGCGGTCTGATCGCCGGACAGGCGTGGCCGCAGCCGTTGGCCGAGGGCGCCCATGTGGCGACCTTCAGCACGTACAAGAGTCTCGGCGGCCCGGCGGGTGGAGCGGTCGTCACCGACGACGCCGAGCTCGCCGAACGGCTCGACCGCATCGCCCACCCCGGGCTGACGGCGAACTTCGACGCGGGCCGGGTCGCCGCACTGGCCGTGACGATGGTGGACTGGCAGGTCGCGGGACGTGCGTACGCACGCGCGATGATCGAGACCGCGGCGGCGCTCGCCGAGGAGTTGCAACGCGGGGGAGTGCCCGTCTTCGAGGGCGCGCACGGACCCACGCGATCGCACCAGTTCGCGGTGCGCGCATCCCGCTGGGGCGGTGGTCACCGCGCCGCGCAACGCCTGCGCCGGGCCAACGTGCTCGCCTCCGGCATCGGACTGCCCGACCCGCCCGTGCACGGCGACGTGAACGGCCTTCGACTGGGCACGCCCGAACTGGTGCGGCGCGGGATGAGCGCGTGCGACATGGCCGACCTCGCCGGCCTGATCGTCGAGGGGCTCGATCCGGACGTGGAGCCGGAGACGGTCGCACCACGGGTCGCGCACTGGCGAACGCGATTCACCGGCGTCCACTACACCGCCGACCAGCCGTGAGGCCGCCCCCGGCCGAGAGGGACGAGGCCGAGTCCACAGCGGGTCCACTGTGCACTCGGCGGGGGTCACTCCTTCTTGAGCTTGTCCTGCGTCGCCCCCGCCATTTTCTCCATGCTGTTGGGCAACTCCGTGGTCCCGTAGATGCGGGCGTCCGGGTGGGTGGGCGGCGGCATGGGGGCGTTGGTCGTGGGGCCCTCGTGGTAGCTGAACTCGCCCTTGCCGTCGGGCGCGGGACCCGAGGCCCACGGACCTTCGGACGCGTGCTGCCCGTCGCTGAAGTTCAGGTACTGGTACGCGACTTCCCGGTGTTCCTTGTTCAGCGGGAAGTTGCTCGGCACCGGCAGTTCCTCTGTGCCCTGCTCCCGCAGCTCGGCGGCGGCGGCGAGCCACTGGTTCTGGTGCATGGTGTCGCGGGCCAGCAGGAAGGCCAGCATGTCGCGAACGCCGTGGTCGTCCGTCATGTGGTAAAGCCGCGCGACCTGCAGCCGGCCCTGCATCTCGGCGTTGGCGTTCGACGTGAAGTCCGCCAGCAGGTTGCCGCTCGCGGTGACGTAGGCGCCCTGCCACGGGTTGCCCATGCTGTCGAAGGGACGTGCCCCGGCGCCCGCCACGATGGCGTGCTGCATGTCCGTACCACCGACGACCGCGGCGACGGCCGGGTCCGACTGGACGGCCTCCTCCGTGATGCCCAGGGGCGACTTCTCCAGCAGCTGAGCGATCATGGTGGCCAGCATCTCGACGTGCCCGAACTCCTCGGCGCCGATGCCGAAGACGAGGTCGCGGTACTTGCCGGGAATGTGCATGTTCCAGCCCTGGAACATGTACTGCATCGCGACGGTGATCTCCCCGTACTGCCCGCCCAAAACCTCTTGGAGCTTCCGCGCGTACACCGCGTCGGGCTGGTCCGGAGTCGCCTTGAACTGCAGCTCCTGCCGGTGGAAAAACATCAGGGGCTCCCCTTTTCGTCGAGCTGTGGCGGCCGTTGCCAGTGAGCAAACGGGTCATTCCCGTTGCCCTGGCCGCTAAACGGCGCCACGTCGGAAGACGGAAGAACGCGTTGTGGGTGTGTCGAGCACACTGTTACGCTGCGCCCGCGTCCTCGATTGTGGAAACGGAGGTGGGAACGGTGCGTCGACTGTCGTGTTCGCGCTCCCACCCCGTCGCGAGGACGCCGAGGTCCTGATCGGGAGCGCGCCCCGCTACCCGAAAAGGATTCTCACGTGACCGATCTGGTCATCCGCGCGCTCGCCGCAGGCGAGGAAGCGCTCTTCGATTCCCTGCCCGACCCCGGCCTCGTCGGCCTCGCCGCTTTCGGCAAGACCTACCGTGCGATGGCCGCCGCCGGCGAGTACCGCCCTGAGTGGACCTGGGTCGCTCTGCGGGACGATGTCGTCGTCGCCCGCGCTGCCTGGTGGGCCGGACCGCAGGACGACAGCCCGATCGCTCTGGACTGGTTCGACTTCACCGACGCCGAGGCGGCCGTGCGACTGCTGCGCGCCTCGCCGTTGCGCGCCGAGTACTCCCTTCGCCTGCCACCCGGCTGGCGCGACGTCCCAGCCGTCCGGGAGCAGGCCGAGGCCCGGATCGACACGGCCGTCGCCGCGGGACTCACGCTTTTGGTCGAGCGCTTCGCCTACCGCTGGACGCCGGACTGCGGGGTGCCCGCGCGCTCGGGACGCCTCGTCTTCCGTCCCGAGCCCGACGACGCGGTGATCCTCGACGTCTTCCGCCGTATCCATCAGGGGAGCCTCGACGCCCACGTGCGCCGCACCGTCGCGGCGTCCGGACTGGAGGCGGCCGCTCAGGAGGACCTGGACTACCTGCGCTGGTTGCCGAGCCCGCGCGAGTGGTGGCGGCTCGCCTACACCCCAGCCGGCGAGCTCGTCGGCCTGACCGTCCCCGGCCACCACTACTCGGACCCGCTCGTCGCCTACATCGGAGTGGTGCCCGAACAACGTGGCCACGGCTACGCCTACGACCTGCTCGTGGAGGCCACGCACCTGCTCGTCGACGAGGGCGCGGACCGCATCGTGGCGGGGACCGACCAGACCAACGTTCCGATGGCCGCTCACTTCGCGAGGGCCGGTTACCCGGTCGCCCAGGAACGCGTCGACCTGGTGTAGCCCCGAGAAACGGACGGTGCGGGCTCACAGTCCGAGCCCGCACCGTCCGGTGACACGATCACCCCAGCAGGAGCGGGAGGAACAGCACCGCCACGTAGAAGGCCATGAACTGCACGCCCGAGGTCATGCCGAGGAACTTGTTGGCCAGACCACCCACCGCGCCGACGGTGACGCTGATGACGAAACCGAGAAGCCCGCCCTCGTACCACGACACCACCGCGATCAGGGCGACGAACGCGCCGATCAACGCCTCGTGGCTGATGGTGCGGGACACCCACGCGCTGGCCGCTCGCGCGTAGCGCATCGCGAACGGATAGGCGATCAGCCCTGCGAGCAGCACCCCGGCGAGGCTGAAGACCAGGAACTCCCACGAGCTGAGCAGCGTGTGCAGGTTGTGCACGCCGCCCTCGCCCTCGACCGTGTAGACGGGCGGGGCGTTGAACAGCGGTGACGCCGGACCCGCCGCGACCGGGCTGAGCGGCAGCCCGAACGCCACCAGCGGGATCAGCGCCTCGGCGAGGTAGGTCGACTCGGTGGTCCCGTTCTTCACCGCCATCAGCGTGGACAGGCGCTGGTACGGGTGTTTGATGCGCGACCCCACGATCTCGCCGGTGAGCACGGTCGCCGCGACCGGGCTGAGCATGAAGGTCGTCGAGGTGGCTCCCGCGGCCACGACCGTCGTGGTGGCCTGGCGGCGGTTCAGCACGCGCAACGGGTTGGGCCACCACCGGCTGCCGGTCCCCACGTCCGGGGCCAGCCACACGGTGCGGGTGCCGCTGCGCGGCAGCATGTCGCGCCCGGACCTCGACGAGGTCAAAAGCAGATCCACCACGAGCGGCCCGATCGCGATGCCGAGGAAGAAACTGATCGACAGCGACGAGCCGAGCTGGTCGGAGGCCAGCCCGTTGAGCGCCGACACCAGCAGCGCGAACGGCACGATGGCGACGACGCTCGCCCACCGGCCCGGGGAGAAGTAGGCGACGAACGCGGCCGCCACCACGAACACGTACGGCGCGACCGAGGTGATCGTCTCCGCCAGCGGAGCCAACAGCGACGCCACGCCGACCGCGATCGGCACCGAGATCAGCGCCGCGAGGAAGCCCCCGGCGAGCGCCTTGCGCAGGGCGATGTGCGGCGCGCCGAGTCTGCGCAGCGCGGTGGCGTCGTCGAGCAGCGGCACCGCGGTCGTGTCGCCCGGGATGCCCAGGAGCGTGGTCGGGATCGCGTGGGTCATGTGCTTGGCGACCGCGCCCGCGATGAAGAACGTCAGCACGCCCGCGGGCGGGACACCGAGCAGGACCACGAGCAGCGTGATCGGCGCGAGGGTGGACGTCTCGTCCGTGCCCGAGACGAGCCCGATGGCGGCGAAGACGATGGCGCCGAGCAGCCCCATGCCCAGCGCCCACAACACGTCGGCGAGGATCATCTGCGCTCCTCCGTGGACTCCGTGGACTCCGTGGACTCCGTCGGGGCGAGTCCGAGGGACCGCATCTCGTCCTGCACGTCCTTGGGGAGCTCGGCGAACGACTCGGGCGTGCCTCCCATCGCCGCCAGCACCTCCAACGCCTCGGCCCGGTCGGCGGCGTCGTCGTCGGCCAGCACCCGTTTCGGCGGGAACAGCTTCGTGCACACGGCGGCCCCCACGACGCAGCCCGCGAGTCCCACGAGGAGCGCGTACCCGCCGGCGAGGGACGTCTGGTCGAGAGTCGCCTCGAAGACCGCCTCGGACACGAGGTAGGCGGGCAGGCCGATGGCCACGCACACGACCATGGAGAGGGCGAGGTGGCGCAGGTTCACGGCGTCGTTCCACACCATCCGGTACGGCTGGTCCTCCGGTGGCGAGCCGGTCGTGGATGCCGTGTCGGGAGTGCCGTCACCGCTGACGGCAGGCGTTGTGGTCACGGTTCTCCTCTGTTGTGATGGGGCCTGCTGGCACCGTTCGCCGCGAGGGCTTGGACGGTGCGTGAGGGACTGGGGCGGCCGAGCTCGGTGGCGAGCCACGTGCTCGTCTCGACGAGTCGGCCGAGGTCGACACCGCAGTCGATGCCGAGGCCGTTCAGCTGCCACACCAGGTCCTCGGTCGCGAGGTTGCCGGTCGCGCTGCGAGCGTAGGGGCACCCGCCCAGGCCGCCCGCGGAGGCGTCGACCGTGGTGACGCCCCGGCGCAACGCGGTCAGGGTGTTGGCCAGTGCCTGGCCGTAGGTGTCGTGGAAGTGCACCGCCGTGTCCTCCACCGGGACGCCCGCGGCGGACAGCGCGTCGAGCACCGCGACGACCCGCCCGGGCGTGGCGACCCCGATGGTGTCCCCGAGACTGAGTTCGGTGCACCCGAGTTCCCGCAGCCGGGTCGCGACGGCCACGACCTGCTCGATCGGCACCGTCCCCTCCCACGGGTCGCCGAAGCACATGGACAGGTAGCCGCGCACGCCGAGCCCCGCCTCGCGGGCCCGCGCCACCACGGGCGCGAACATCTCCAGCGACTCCGCCACGGTGCGGTTGAGATTGGCCCGGGCGAACGACTCGGTGACGCTCGCGAACACCGCGACGTCGGTGACCCCGAGATCGAGAGCCCGGTCGAGGCCGCGTTCGTTGGGGACGAGCACCGGGAAGCGCACCCCGTCGTGCCGGGGCAGTCGGCGCAGCAGCTCGTCGGCGTCGGCGAGCTGCGGAACCCACCTCGGGTGCACGAGGCTCGTGACCTCCACGGTCGCCAGCCCCGCTTGCACGAGGCGTTCGACGAACTCGGCCTTGACGTCGACGGGCACGTGCGCGGCTTCGTTCTGCAGGCCGTCGCGCGGACCCACCTCCCAGATCGTGACCCGTTCCGGCAGGCCCTCCCACGGCGTCGTCCCGTAGTCGCTCGGCATGGCGTCGTTCCTCTTCCGTCGTGGCAAGACGCGGGTCAGGCGTTCGCCCGCAGCTCGGACAGCACCCGCTCGGCGTGGTCGACCCGCACGGCCTTGTCCGCGACGAGCCGGGCGACGACGGCGGGCAGCTCCTCGGGAGTGGCACCCGCGGTGGTGGCGACGTTGCGCGCGTGCAACGACATGTGACCGCGCTGGATGCCCTCGGTGGCGAGGGCGCGCACGGCGGCGAGGTTCTGGGCCAGCCCGACCGCGGTGACGACCTCGGCGAGTTCCGCGGCCGAGGCCACGCCGAGCACGGACAGAGCCGCCTTGGCCACGGGATGGGCTTTCGTGGCACCGCCCACGAGGCCGACCGCCATGGGCAGTTCGAGGGTGCCCACGAGGTCGCCGTCGGCGTTCTTCTCGAAGCGCGACAACGACGTGTAGTGGCCGGAGGGGGAGATCGCGTGGGAGTGCGCTCCCGCTTCGACGGCCCGCGTGTCGTTGCCCGTCGCGAGGACGACCGCGCTGATGCCGTTCATGATCCCCTTGTTGTGGGTGGCGGCGCGGTACGGGTCGGCCTCCGCGAGGGCGGCGCCGTGCACGATGTCGTCGACCACCGCGGCACCCCCGAGCGCGTCCGCGGCGAAGACCGCCCTGGCGCGGGCGAGCCGGAGATCGGCCTTGTTCGTGAGAATCCGCAGGAGCGTGCGCCCCCCGGCGATCTCGCCGGCCCGGTCCGCGACGGCCTCGGCCATGGTGTTGACCGCGTTGGCGCCCATCGCGTCACGCACGTCGACGTGGAGGTGCGCCACCACGTACGTGCCCGCCCGCGACGGCACCACGCGCACGGTCAGGTCGCGCACCCCGCCCCCGAGCTCCCGCAGCAGCGGGTCCTGGGAGTCGGCGAGCGCGACGAGTTCGTCCCGGTGCTCCAGCAGCCGCAGCCGCGCCGCCTCCGGGTCGGTGACCTCCACGATCTGCACCTGCGCCTGCATGACGGGCGCCGTCGTCGACGTGAAGAACCCGCCGTGGACGCGGGCGATCCGGGCGGCGTTGCTGGCCGCTGCCACGACCGAGGCTTCCTCCGTCGCCATGGGGACGAGCAGTTCGCGACCGTTGACCACGAAGTTCGTCGCGATGCCCACGGGCAGGCCCATGACTCCGACCACGTTCTCGACGAGGCGGTCGGCGAGGTCGACCCGCAGGCCCTGGTCCGGATCGAGCACAGCCAGCGACTCCGGGGCGATGTCGGCGGTCTCCGCGACGGCGGCTCGCCTGGCCTCGACGGAGAGATCGCGGAAACCGGAGATCCGACTGGTGCGGGGCATGGAGATCCTCCCACTGCGATGTGGCTGCTGTGTGGCTGCTGAACTCGCCACACGGTAAGCCGCCCTGGCCCCCAGAGGTATGGACGAAGCGTCCACTTCTGGAGTGGTCAGGGTGTTCCGATGGTGGTGCCCAGCAAGCGCAGGCGGACGGCGATGCCGATGCGGAACAGGTGGTCGGGCTCCTGCCACCGCGCACCGAGCAGCTCGGACACGCGGTCCAGCCGCTGCAGCACGGTGTTCTTGTGCAGGTGCAGCGCCCGGGCGGTGGCCACCGGGCTGCACCGGTTGTCGAGGTAGGCGGCCAGCGTCGGCAGCAGCGCGCTCCCGCGTTCGGCGTCCCACTCCAGCACCGGACCGATCGTCGCGTCGACGAACGCCTGCACGCGCTGTTCACCGGGACCGAACAACGCGGTGTAGGGCAGGTACTCGTCGCTGGTCACGGCACCGTCGCGCAGGCCCAGCGCCGGAAGCACCCGCAGGCACGACTCGGCGGCCTCGCACCTCTCGTGGAGGCCGGTCGCCTGCCCTGTCGCGGCGCC